>NZ_NEXU01000001.1:0-14402 GCF_002224105.1 Psychrobacter sp. DAB_AL32B
GTAATAATAAAAAACCTTTTTCTGATTGCTCTAAGTAATTTAGTTAATACTTCAATATCTTCGATAGATGCTGTAGTAATGGTAAGATGAAAGCAAATATCTTCAGTATTTGATATTTTATTAATATCAAGTTGATATTTAACACTAAAATCAATTTCGTAAGTAATACTACCGTTATTTAACACTATGTCAGAGTCAGTTTGGATAAGGTGCTCAAAGGATCTTACATCAGAACACAGGCTTTCTTTCTTATCGTTAAAAATAAGATATTCTATAATAATCATTTAATAAGTCCTGATTTTCATTCTTAATTTTTTTAGCAATCTAACATAATTAGATGCTAAAAAGCTAAAAATTCATAACTGGATTCTATAGCTTTCATAATATGCGCCCAGCACACCAAAATCTAGACTTAACTGCCATATCGTTGCGCAAGGTGTAGCCTACGCCCAAAAGATTAAGTTTTGAACAAAAAAAGAGTTAATATAATAGATAGTAACTCTTTTTTTTGGTTCTTTTAAGCCTTTCGGAGTTTAATTAGCAGCAATAAGTTTTCCTGATATCTCAAGCGGGATGATATTACTAATCATTTTTGGAAAAGCCGTGACACCATAGCTATAACGATCTACCAAACCCGTAGCGCGAAATTTTAAGGTAGGTTTAGAGGTAACAGGATCATTTTCGACGTCTGATAGTTTTACTCTAACGGTTAATGGTTTGGTTTGACCCAAAACAGTAAAGTCACCGGTCACATTCGCTTCTTTAGGGTTAATCATACTCACTTTTTTTGAAACAAAAGTCATCGTAGGGTATTTCTGAGTATTAAGAAGCTCTTTTCGACGTAAAAATGAATCTCTAAAACCGCGATCAGTGTCAATACTGTCGGTATAAACGGTAAAATTAATAGTCGTACTTGTTGGGTTTTTTACATCATAATTAATAGCGCCGTTCACTTTATTAAACTTACCATCGGTAGTAGCCTTACCCAAATACTTAACCTCAAAGTCCACATTGGTTTTTGGTACATCCAGTTTCCATTTTTGTGGAATGGTCGCGGCCAGCGCCATTGCTGGTAATGATACTAATAGACAGGTACTTAGTGTAATTTTCAGCAAAGAAGTGACACGTGTATTCATAGGTATAATCCAGAGGGTAATATAAAAATTATCGTTACTTAAGATAATTTTACTAAAGATACTTTTTAATTGAGATACTTTTTAATTGAGATACTTTATGAGGCTTTGCGCTAATCTATGCAATTTTTAGTGGTTTATGTGATTAGTAATAATTCGATAGCGTACTACAACTAGGCTGTTGCAATGTATTATTAAAGTTATAAGCCATTAAATAAGTAAGCATCAATAGTTATTTACCACTTAGAATAGGTGTTTTTATCTCCTGTAAATTGGAAGAAATCATGTCCCTTATGTCCAGCTTCAAAGGCGTTTTAGGCGAAACAGTTATCAATGTTGCCATGTGGCTAAAGCTTGAAAAAGATGTCTATCATCGCCTAAACAATATTACCTTACCATTAGCTAATGGCGGTAGTACCCAGATTGATCATGTCATCGTCTCCGTGTATGGTATTTTTGTGATTGAAACTAAAAACTATAAAGGCTGGATATTTGGGAACGAAAAACAGAGGCAGTGGACGCAAGTTATTATGGGTCGCAAGTATAAATTCCAAAACCCATTACATCAGAATTATTTACATATTAAGACGCTAGCAGATTTGCTAGAGCTGGAGTTAAACTACTTCCATTCGATGATTGCTTTCATTGGTGAGTGTGAGCTTAAGACTCGTGATGAGTTACCTGAGCACGTATTGACGAGCGGCATAGCATCTTATGTGAAGAAAAAACAAGATAAGTTATTAACCGACGAAGCAGTCGAGGCTATCGTTGAGCAGATTGAAAGCAATAGATTTAACAAATCTTGGAAAACCAATAGGCAGCATAAAACCTATTTAAAAGACAAGCATAGCCATTCAAATAAGAACCCAAATATTAATTCAAGTAATAAGTCAGTTACTAAGCCTACACCTGAGCCAACAAACACAGAAATTGTTAAAAGTAGAGAAGTATTTCGATGGTCTGGTCAAACGGCGGTTGAGCACGTTGATGCACCGATTGCTTCGGCTAGCCATGATCAGCCTATCAATTCTACTAATCTTGCCAACATTCAGCTGACCAATGAGGATATGATTTTTCTCACACCGTTCGCTGTTTTAGAACCTGAGCCTAAAATTACTGAACACTCTGTCATTAAGCAGGTTGATAATCCCGCTGTATCGCCTGAGACACCTGCTTGCCCAAAATGTAGCGGTGAGATGGTAAAACGTGTCACGAAAAAAGGTCAGCGCCACGGTCAGCGCTTTTATGGTTGTCGTCAATTTCCAAAATGTCGCGGTGTGATGAACATCGATTAACACTAAATCACCATGTTCAGCTATATTAACTGAGTCTTTTTTCATTAACCGCGCATTTTAACAATGTAAGCAATCTTAATCTTGGAAGCAACGTATTTTAAGCAGACACTGGCTCTTTATTCATGTGGTTTGCCTTGATAAGGTCTGCTATTTTTTCGGCAATCATGATCGTCGGTGCATTGGTATTGGCACTGATTAATGTCGGCATTATTGACGCATCAATCACTCGTAATCCACTGACGCCTCGCACCTTTAATTCTAAATCGACCACTGAATCGTTATCTGAACCCATACGGCAAGTTCCGACAGGATGATAGATAGTATCTGATCTATTACGAATATAACCCAGCATGCCGTCTTTTTCGATATAAGGAGCAGGGTAGTCTTCGGTAATATATTTGGCCATTGGCGATTCTTGCATGATTGCTCGCGCACGCTCCGCGCCTGCTACCATATACTCTACATCTTTGGGGTCAGAAAGATAGTTTGGATCTATCAATACGGCGTCAGAGGGATTGGCAGAGTCAAGCCTGACCGTACCGCGACTTTCAGGGCGCAGGTAACAGGTGTGACAAGAAACAGCGAAGCCGCGTTTGATATCACGACCATGATTAATGACACGAGAGATGACAAAGTGTAGCTGAGTATTTGGCCATTCTTTTGGATCATCACCGACGCTATAGAATGCGCCCGCTTCCGCATAGTTGGTAGACAAGAGGCCTGTACCATCCTTTCTCCACTGTCGAATGCTTTTGGTTAGGGTTGGAATAGTCGCCATGCCGACCCCGATGACATCGGTGGTATTCACCTCGTAATCAAATACGACGTCCAGATGATCTTGTAGATTACCTCCAACTTCGGGCGCATCTACCACCACATCGATGCCGTGAGACTGCAAATGCTCAGCAGGTCCAATACCTGATAACATTAGGACTTTAGGCGAGCCAAAAGCACCGCCTGATAATATTACTTCATGACGTGCCATAATGGTATGTTCAACGCCATCTTTTTCATAGACGACACCAGTTGCTTGTTTGTTTTCAATGATAACGCGGTTAGCTTGCGCATGGGTAATAACGGTTAGATTGGGTCGGCTTTGTACCGGATGCAGGTAAGCGGCAGCGGCCGAGCAGCGTTGACCTTGTTTTTCACCATGAAAGTGCGTGACTTGATACAAGCCTGCACCATCTTGCTTTTTGCCATTAAAATCCTCATTACGGTCAAGACCATTGGCAACGGCCGCTTCGACAAATGCTTTTGAGATGTCGCGTGGACTGAGTAAATCACTGACATGCAGGGGTCCGCTATCGCCATGCAGGTCATCGCCACCATGGATATTGTTTTCTGATTTGATAAAATAGGGTAGCACATCGTCAAACCCCCAACCGCTACAGCCTTGTTCAACCCAGTGTTCATAGTCTAGCGCACTGCCGCGCGTATAAATCATCGCGTTAATGGCGGATGAGCCGCCTAAGCATTGCCCACGTGGTTGAAAGCCGCGGCGGTTATTAAGATGCGTTTGCGGCGTGGTATGAAAACACCAATTGTTTAATTTAAGCGGTTTTCCCGGTACCATCAAAATCAGTCCGGCAGGTACACGAATAGCAAGATCTTTACCGTCGCCACCGTATTCTAATAAACAAACGCTGATATCTGGGTTTTCTGTAAGGCGGCTGGCAAGCACACAACCTGCAGAACCACCGCCAACGATGACGTAATCAAAACTTGCTTCAAATTCCATTTTATATTCCTTGTAGCATCCATGCTTATTAAAACGCGCTTGTTAAAATAGGTTACGCTCTACAGTATCTATTATTTTGCTGAAATAACAAAATAAAAATGACTAGAGCGTGTCTTTATCAAAACATAATATAGCAGAACAGTGCGGCGAAGCTAGGTTTACGTTTGTCGTTATTTAATATGACGTTATACCGCACAAACTTCTGAGCGTACCATAAAGCGTTTACCTTCGGGTATTTCTAGCGAAAAGCTTGCACCGCGTCCATTGACTACATCGATGATTAAATCGGTATGTTGCCATAGCTTATACTGCGGCTTGCCCATATAAAACGGACAGCCAGCGAGCTCACCAATGAGCACGTCTTGACCGCCCACTTTAAACTCGCCTAATGGATAACACATCGGCGAGCTGCCATCACAGCAACCACCTGATAGATGAAACATCAACTTGCCATGCTTGGATTTTAAGAGTTCGATCAGCTCTTTACAGGATTCTGTCGCAGTGACTTTCATAATGATTTCCTTATCATTAAAATATAGCTGTAGAAGGTTTTTCACTTAAAATAATTAGAATAGCTTACGACTACACTAAATAAGAATAGAAAAAGCCGTATAATTTTCATTCACATCATTTATAACATGTGAGTGAAAACGATACGACTTATGGTTTGTACTTAGTGTGGTCTAAGACAATGTTGGCTTAAGCCAAGGTCATAAGAAAAAACTACATGCTATAGTCAATGACGATGCGACCTTCGATTTTACCATTACGCATACGCTCAAAGATATCATTGATATTCTCAAGTGGTTCAGCGGCAACTGTGGCTTTTACCTTGCCTGCCGCCGCCATATCTAGCGACTCTTGTAAGTCGAGACGAGTACCAACGATCGAGCCACGAATAGTAATCCCGTTCAAAACAGTATCAAAAATTGATACTGGGAACTCACCGGTTGGTAGACCATTACAAACCAAAGTACCGCCGCGTCGTAACATGCCAAGCGCTTGATCAAAAGCTTTTGCCGATACTGCTGTCACTAGTGCACCATGAGCACCGCCGATTTCTTTTTGTAGATACTCAGCAGGGTCAGTGTTTTTTGCATTAACAGTGACTTTTGCGCCCAGCTTTTTAGCAAATGCAAGTTTATCATCATCAATATCGACCGCAGCCACATTGAGACCCATCGCGATGGCATATTGAACTGCCATATGACCTAGTCCGCCGATACCGGAAATGACGACCCAATCGCCTGGCTTGGTGTCGGTCATTTTAAGACCTTTATAGACAGTGACACCTGCACATAAAACGGGTGCAATCTCAACAGAGTCAACGCTTTCAGGGATAATGCCGACATAGTTTGCATTGGCTAGAACATATTCTGCAAAACTACCGTTAATCGAATAGCCAGAATTTTGCTGCTTCTCGCATAAGGTTTCCCAACCGCCTAGACAATGCGTGCAGTGGCCACAGGCAGAGTACAGCCAAGGAACCCCGACGCGGTCGCCTTCTTTGACGTGAGTAACGCCTTCGCCAACAGCGGTTATCAAGCCTACGCCTTCATGTCCAGGAATAAATGGTGGGCTAGGTTTTACTGGCCAGTCTCCTTCAATGGCATGTAAGTCAGTATGACAAACGCCTGATGCTTGCATCTTGACCACAATTTCACCAGCACCTGGTGTCGGAATATCTACTTCTTCAATCTGTAATGGTTGTCCGAACTCATGTAAAACGGCCGCTTTCATTTTATCACTCATTTTACTTTTTCCTCATTACTGTTGCTTAAGTTATAACGCTATGCAAACACCAATTGAGCACTTTATAGTTTTGCCATAAAGTACTTTGAAAGAGAGGTTTAAAAGAACCCCATCGCTTTAGGACTATAAGAGACCAGCATGTTTTTGGTTTGCTGATAATGATCAAGCATCATTAGATGGTTTTCGCGACCAATACCCGATTGTTTATAACCGCCAAATGCTGAATGGGCAGGATAAAGGTGATAGCAGTTGGTCCAAACGCGACCGGCTTTAATGCCACGACCGAAACGATAAGCGCGAGTGCCGTTACGTGTCCATACGCCAGCACCAAGACCATACAAGGTGTCATTGGCGATAGCCATTGCTTCTTCATCGTCTTTAAAAGTAGTGACGGCAAGCACAGGACCAAAGATTTCTTCTTGGAATACACGCATATCATTCGTGCCTTCAAAGATGGTTGGCTGTACATAGTAACCGTTTGCCATGTCGCCATCATGTTTGGCGAGTTCACCGCCCACAAGGACTTTTGCGCCTTCTTTTTTACCGATATCAAGATAAGAAAGAATTTTTTCTAGCTGATCTGAGCTGGCCTGAGCACCAATCATAGTATCGGTATCGAGCGGGTTGCCCATTTTAATGGCTTTAACGCGGGCGATACAGCGTTTCATAAATTCGTCATAGATGCTTTCATGAACGAGGGCGCGTGACGGGCAAGTACAGACTTCACCTTGGTTCAGCGCAAACATAACCAAGCCTTCAACCGCTTTATCTAAGAAGTCATCGTCTTCATCCATGATGTCGGCAAAGAAAATGTTTGGACTCTTCCCACCAAGCTCTAGCGTTACTGGAATGATATTTTCACTGGCGTATTGCATAATTAAGCGGCCAGTGGTGGTCTCACCAGTAAAGGAAACTTTATCGATACGAGGGTTGGAAGCGATTGGCTTACCGGCTTCAACACCGAAGCCGTTAACGACGTTAAGTACGCCTTTCGGTAGAATGTCCGCGGTGCCTATTAAGTCAAGCATGTACAAAATAGAAGCAGGGGTTTGCTCGGCAGGCTTGAGGACGACACAGTTACCCGCTGCAAGAGCAGGGGCAATTTTCCAGATCGCCATTAAAATAGGGAAGTTCCAAGGAATGATTTGACCGACGACACCTAGAGGCTCATGGAAATGATAGGCAACCGTATCTTCATCAATTTGGCTGATACCGCCTTCTTGGGCGCGGATAACGCCAGCGAAGTAACGCAAATGGTCGATTGCGATTGGAATATCAGCGGCAAGGGTTTCACGTACGGGTTTACCGTTTTCATAACTCTCGGCGATAGCGATTGCCTCTAAATTGGCTTCGATACCATCGGCAAGTTTGAGCAACATCTTGGAGCGTTCGGCGACACTGGTTTTGCCCCAAGCGTCTTTGGCGGCATGAGCGGCATCTAGCGCTGCTTCGATATCAGCAGCTTTAGAGCGCGCAACTTGACAGAATACTTTACCGTCGATTGGACTCGAGTTATCAAAGTACTCACCATCGATTGGCGCAACCCACTCACCATTGATAAAGTTATCATATTTTTTGCGGAATTGGACGGGACTGTTTTCAGTATTGGGATAGGCGTATAACATTAACGACTCCTTGTTGTGTATTATGGCTATTTAAGAATAAATGACTTAATAATAAATGTCTGGTCGTCCTGACCAAGCTACTACTCTATCGTACTGAGCTTTAAGGCAGAGTGATAATGACTTTTTATAATGATATATTTTGTATCACATAACTTAAAGTTATGTGAGCTGTTGTGGTTAAAGTGGTTTGCAAAACAGATGTAGCTGCTATAATTGTGGTCAAATACTTTTAGCTCGTTATGGTTAACCCTTTAATCATGGCAGCTTTCTTTTCTTATACTATTGGTTGGTTTGGATATATGCGTCAATCTTCTGCTCTTGATATCTTAAAAACAGGTCAAAATGTATTTTTGACTGGCTCAGCAGGTTCAGGTAAGACTTATACTCTCAACCAATATATTGATTACCTGCGCGCACGCCGTGTGCCTGTTGCCGTCACCGCCAGTACCGGAATCGCCGCGACGCATATGAACGGCACCACCATTCATAGCTGGTCAGGTATCGGTATCAAAGATGAGCTGTCTGACCGTGATTTGAGCAATTTATCACGTAAGCAGTTTTTAGCGGACCGATTAAAAGATACGGCAGTACTTATCATCGATGAGATATCGATGCTGCATGCCAAGCAGATTAATCTGGTCAGCCAAGTACTTAAGCATGTGCGTAAGAATGATAAAGCCTTTGGTGGTATCCAAGTAGTGGTGGCAGGGGACTTTTTTCAGTTACCACCGATTGGCAGTAAGGGCGAGAGCAATCGTGAAAAGTTTGCCTTTATGTCGGAAGCTTGGCTCGATGCCAAGTTTCATATTTGCTATTTATCGGAGCAACATCGTCAAGTGAGCGAAGCGGCCAATGGCGGGCTTGATTTGGACGATATTCTGAATCAAATCCGCCGTCAAGAAGTGACCTTTGAAGCGATAGCTGCTCTAGAAGCTACTTACGATCAAGATGTTGATATCAAACGCACACGGCTATATACGCATAATCTCAACGTTAATAAAATTAATGATAAAGAGTTGGCGGCGTTATCTGGTGAGATGATGCGCTTTGAAGCCACGTCTGTTGGTGACAGTAAGCTGGTTGAGACACTAAAAAAGACCGTACGTACTCAAGATGACTTGACTCTCAAAGTTGGCTCAAAGGTGATGTTTATTAAAAACAATACCGAACTTGGCGTGTCCAACGGCACCATGGGTGAGTTGATTGGTTTTGCTGCCGTCAAAGTTGATGACAGTAAAGACAATAGTGATGCCTTGATAGCAGAGGATGATGACAGTACTGATACAGTTAAAGATAATAAAAGCGCAAAAGAAAAAGCCAAAAAAGATAAAGAGAAGCCAAAAGCTAAACAGCCAACGACGCAAAAAATGCCAGTGGTTAGGCTCAATTCAGGACGCGAGGTCATTGCTGAGCCTGAAGAGTGGATCATCGAAGATGAAACGGGTGAAGTGCTGGCGAGCTATGAACAAGTGCCATTATGTCTGGCTTGGGCAATTACCATTCATAAATCACAAGGTATGACGCTTGAAGCTGCAGAGATTGATTTGTCACGTACCTTTGAGCTTGGGCAAGGCTATGTTGCATTATCACGGCTAAAGTCGCTGGCAGGTTTGCAGCTGCTCGGTATGAATGACATGAGCTTGCAGCTTGATCCACTAGCGCGCGGTGCGGATAAGCGCTTTTTAGCGCTGTCTGATGAAGCGGATGCAAATTATGCGATGCTTGATGAAGAGAGCATGACGCAATCACATGAGAAATTCATTCTTAAATCAGGCGGTACATTAAGCAAGTCAATAATTGATGCCTACGCTAACCTACAAAAAAAGCGCCGCGAACAGCAGCAAGCTCAAATAGATAAAAAACAGAAATTGGGCAACCAAGTTTCTGATAAATCTGACAGTACATTATTAGCGACGCGGCTGTTATTAGAGGAAAGTTTGTCTATTGCGGAAATTTCTCAAGCACGGCAGCTTTCACAGTCAACGATTATGCGCCATATTGGTGACTTAAAATCTCAAGATCCAAGCTTGGCTTGTGATCATCTGCGTCCAGAGGACGAGGTGATGACGGCGGTTGGCAATGCCTATGTAGCGATTAAAGTCGCTAATAATCCAAACGATTTTAATGATGATGGCAATATTAAGCTGCGTCCGATATATGATCATCTAAAGCAGAGTATTGACTATAATACGATTCGCTTGGCACTGATTTTTATTACGCCATAGCATTTAACAAATCATTTGTATAAGAAGTCTTAAGTTCCGTTAGTATTCTATTGGTTGTACTCCATTTTAGCGTTGAACTTGCAGCGCTCAATTCTTTTTTATATCTTATAGCGATAATTTGTTATGCCTGATTTTTCTAGTGCTACTTACCGTTTGACATCTAACCCTGCTACAGCAGGGTTTCATACGACCAGTGACCAGTCTCAGCCTTTACGAGTGGCTATCAATGGCTTTGGTCGTATTGGTCGCAATGTGCTGCGCGCGCTACTAGAACGCTTTGAGGTGCTAGGACGTGCCATTCATGTGGTGGCGATTAATGATTTGGCGCCGGCTGAGACGTTATTGCATCTACTCAGGTTTGATAGTACACATGGACGCTTGAGTCGATTGGGCGTTACTGCTGATATCGTACAAGATGGTATTACCGATCGTCAGCAAAAACCTTGTCCGGGGGCAGAAAACGACATTCAGCTGTGCTTGACCAAAAACAGTCTCACTTACTGCATCCGTTTATTATCAAGAGAAAACCCGACAACACTGCCATGGAAAGATTTGCAGGTCGATGTGGTGCTTGAGTGTACTGGGAATTATCGCTCATACGAGCAGGCAAGTTTGCACATAGAGGCGGGTGCTAAACAAGTAATTATCGGTGCGGCTCCCTTTGACCATGTCGATGCTTGTATCGTGATGGGCGTTAATAGCGACACATTGACGCGTGATTTGCCCATTATATCGAGCGTTTCTTGTACCACGCAAGCATTGGTACCGCTGATTGATACCCTTGAGAAGGCGTTTGGTGTCAAGTCCGCGATGATGACCGAGATTCATGCAGTGACTGCCGATCAAACCGTACTTGATCAAGCGCACCGTGATCTAAGGCGTGCGCGAGCCTCCGGTTATAATGTTATTCCAACAACTTCAAGCAGTATCGCTGCTACGGAGCGCGTGCTACCGAATATGGTAGGTAAGATAAATGGTCACTCTATCCGCGTGCCAACCATTGATGTGGCGGCCATTGATGTGACTTTCGTGTTCGATACGCCAAACGTTAGTATTGAGGCTATTAGAGACGCACTAAAAACTGCCAGTGAGGGTAGTTTGATAAATATTATGGCCTATACCGATGAGCCATTGGTTTCAAGTGATTTTATTCATCAGACTGAATCGCTCATCATTGATGGTCAACAGCTGATGCAAGTAGGTGAGCAACATAAGGTTTTTGCTTGGTATGACAATGAATGGGGCTACGCTAATCGCATGCTAGATATGTGCTTACATCTTGCCTCAAGCAAGTCTTAGACAAGAAATTAAAAGCCATTAATAAATTAATTTAACTTTTTTTATATAACTGCTTGCATTCTCATTTCAGATCGCTATAATGATGCACAAATGGAGACGTGGCAGAGCGGTTGAATGCACCGGTCTTGAAAACCGACAAGGGTTCATAGCCCTTCGAGAGTTCGAATCTCTCCGTCTCCGCCAAATTCGAAAAGCCCCAATCAGCAATGATTGGGGCTTTTTTTATGATGCTTTTTATAAATTATCTGAATCATACCTCTTATTTTATTAACGACTCATCAAACTCAATTTCCTGTCCATCTACTAAAATCAGCTTACCTTCACTAATAACGATACTTAACCCTGTATTGTTTTTAATGGCACGCATGACATTGATATCTTCAATACTACTGTCGATTATTACTTTACCAGATTGTTCTGGTGCGATTGGTGGATCGAACTGCGTCAATGGTACATTAAAGCTTTTACTTTTGGTCAGCCGCTTTTCTTTCATGGTCAGTGTGCCTTTGAAGCTTTCGATAGCCACTTTGCCATGATTTGAAAGCATAAAGTGGAGCTTCACTTGGCTTAAGCTATCGCTATCGCTGGTTTTGACCGGCAGTAGGGCGATTGGATAATTTTGGACATTAGCACTTTCAGCTTGTTGACTGGTCACAATCGGGCTTTTTTTACCCGTTGGGTTGTTTGGATGTAGGCGCTCATATTCACGCTGTTGTACCAAGGCTTGCTTAATGGTGATACGCGGCATAGCACCTGATTCATAAGCACCGCTGAGTTTCATACGCAGCATATAGCGGCTTAAAAGCTGCCTATCACCTTCAGGTAAACGCTCAAAAGTAGCTCCCAGTTTCTGTTGCCATTGATCAGAGTTGGTCGGTATGGTCTGCTTAGTGGGGTCAGTTTGCGGCTGTGAGCAGCCATTGATGACAGGCAGCATCGCTAAAGTTAGCGTCAAGAACATAGCTTTATTTAAACGTTTATATAAACCAATCATCTGATACCTCCTTGTAAACCTGTATAGATAGTAATGTCTGCTATCTTAATCTATCGCGTCTAAGGGTTGTGTATGTTTATTTATCGATAAATATAATCTTAGGTTTTTGAGATGCGGCTTTGTGAGGTAAGAAGTTTTGAAGTAGAATCACTTAGGATAGTGACAAATGAATTTTTTTAAAAAAGAGCAGCGGGTTTCGCAAGTGAATCAAGTCCAAGATATTATTGCGGGTTGCAAAAAAAGACCAAGCGCCGTTAGGCTAACTTAGTCTTTATTAATATTGACAGCATTGATTGCTTAAACGTTTAAAAGCTACTTATTGTCTTGTAGCTCAGACAATGGATGGGTGATATTGTTATTATGGGTGACGACAATGGCCTCATCAATAATGCGTTGGCTCACACCTTTTTTGCGCAATGTCTCAATAAAAACCTCATCATGTGCGAGCGTATAATCTTGATGATCGCGATCGAGACCTTGACGAATATACAGTCGAATCAAACCTTGAATACGCTTAAAGCCGAGCTCTGATGCAGTTGCTGTTAAAAGCTCAATCATCTCTTCAGATAGGCGAATGCTGACAGGGCGCATGATTTTTTGCGGATGATCAGAAAACTTATTTTTTATACGTACAGGTATCATAATAAACCATTACTATTAGTGAGTAGGGATAAAGCACTCAAGCAAAGCCGACTTGGTTACATCTGCCTTTACCATACAACAAAAGTAGCTAAAAGGACACCGTAGCCGCATTAATAACCATATTAATCGTGCAACAGTAAAAGCCAAAAACGTCAACCATAAAAAAACCTCCATCAAATGAATGATGAAGGTTTTTAGTATATGGCTCTCCAACCTGGGCTCGAACCAGGGACACACGGATTAACAGTCCGTTGCTCTACCAACTGAGCTATTGGAGAATAGATGGTCATAACGACAAGTTTTACAAAGGCTTTAATAAGCACAATTGCTTGTCTTGTTTGCGTTATGTGGGGCACATTTTAGCCAAGTAGCTACAGGCTGTCAACCTTATTATGAGATTAATTATAAATATAGTCGTAATCCATCCAAAATCAGCGGTTATGGCGTTGAAAGTCGGTATCCTATTGCATGGTTTTATGAAATGCGCCAGCAATGCCAGAGACAGACAATACAAAATAAAATTAATATGCCGATAATCACCTGCTACTGCTATCCTTTTGAGAGTGTATCGACTATATCGTTTATTTGAAAATAAAAACCATCGCTGCATAATAGAACGGGCATTATCTATCAGAGCAAAAAAATATTAATAACGTACAATGTAAAAGGTAAGATATTAAGGATAAAAAAGTGACCACATTAAAATATATTGCTCATTATTCTGAGCAAATTCAAAGCCAAGCCGCCATGCTCATTAGTAGTGGCAGATTAGGCGATTATTTGAATAAAAATTATCCAGATAAACACCAGGTACAAAGCGACAAAGCGCTATACCAGTATATCAATGATATAAAAAGTCAGTATATGCGTAAAAGTAACTCGCTGACCCAAGTGACTTATAATAGTAAGCTTACCGTGCTCAAACATGCACTGGGTATTCATACTTATCAGTCTCGCGTGCAAGGCAGTAAACTCAAATCGCATAATAGCATCACGGTGGCAAGCTTGTTCAAAGAAGCGCCGCCTGAGTTTTTGCGTATGATTGTCGTGCATGAGTTGGCACATTTTAAAGAGCAAGAGCATAACAAGGCTTTTTATCAGCTGTGCTGTCATATGGAACCGGACTATCATCAGTTGGAGCTGGATACGCGTTTGTGGTTACATTGGCGTGAGCAGTAATTTAGCTTATTTATCATAATAAGACGGTTTTAAAAGTAGGATAAGCTATGAGTGCGTCAGCACAGCAAGAGGTTTTTGGCAGTAAGAAAGCATGGATTATTCCTTTGCTTTGTTTATTGGCAGGCGGCGCCTTAATCGGCATTTCTACCAATTTAGCAAAATATGCAGGCGAGATTGGTTTGACGCCACTGGCATTTCTCTTTTGGTCGATCACGGGTGCTGCATTCATTTTGTTCACTTATGCGCTTCTACGTCACGAGTTACCACCTTTAAATAAGCCTATTCTCAGGTATTATTCGATTGCAGCATTGGTAAGTATTGCAGCTTCCAACTTAATATTTTTCTCAGCGATTCCGCATGTCGGTGCAGGTTTTGTTGCTTTAATTATCTCCTTGCCGCCGCTCCTTACTTATCTTGCAGCAATCGTACTTCGGATAGAGCAATTTACCAAGCTTCGCGCGCTTGGCGTGGTCGCGGCTCTTGCTGGGGCAGGGGTATTGGCGGCCCGTAAGTTTTC
>NZ_NEXU01000002.1:0-692 GCF_002224105.1 Psychrobacter sp. DAB_AL32B
TGTCGCTATTTTCTTACAAGGCGAAACCCCACCAGAAGGGCTGTTTTTAGGTGCTTCATTGATAGCGCTCGGTGTGATATTGGTCACCTATGGTGGAGTGAAAATGACGGAATCACCGACAGAGGAAATATAAGATAATGATAGAGACGCTTAATAATAATCTACTCGGCAAAATATGGACGATGTCATATATTGTTGAATATTTGGTAATTAAATATCGTTAATCTTTTTAATGGGATCTGGTTGAAAAAACTACTTTGAAATAGGCTGTTTAATAGCAGTCGATTGACCATAAGTCTATTTGTTAGATAAAAAATCACGTTAATAGAGTAGCGCTTTAAGATGTATATTTGTATCGATACATTGACTAGATAAGAGCACTGACATAGTATCGAGTATCAAGATATTCTACATAGTGTTATAAATAAGGGTGAAAATTATGTCAAATAATTCTTTAAATAACAAAGATATGGATAGTGATCTATTAGAATCTTCTAAGAAAAATACTCTAGATTCTGACAAGAAGGACAAGTCTGACAAGAAGGACAAGTCTGACAAGAAGGATAAGTCTGACAAGAAGGATAAGTCTGACAAGAAGGATAAGTCTGATAAGAAGGATAAGTCTGATAAGAAGGATAAGTCTGATAAGAAAGATAAGACTGATACGAAGGATAAGTCTGAAAAGAAAGATA
>NZ_NEXU01000003.1:0-41562 GCF_002224105.1 Psychrobacter sp. DAB_AL32B
GAAATATAAATATAAAAAGAATGAAAAATAAAAAAAGAATAAAAAATAAAAAAAAAAGGAAAAATCAAAAAAGAATAAAAAGAATAAAAAGAAAGATAAGTCTGAAAAGAAAGATAAGTCTGATAAGAAAGATAAGTCTGATAAGAAAGATAAGTCTGATAAGAAAGATAAGTCTGATAAGAAAGATAAGTCTGATAAGAAAGATAAGTCTGATAAGAAAGATAAGTCTGATAAGAAAGATAAGTCTGATAAGAAAGATAAGTCTGATAAGAAAAAACAAGCTAAAAAGAAGAATGAAAAATGAGTCTGAAGTCTGTGGAAAAGCTATTATTGTAATGTTTATTAGGTTCTTGGATGATAAAACCCTAAAGAGCTGGAAGCTAATGTAAAAGAAAACGGCAATAATACCGCTGACAATAAAGAAGAGTTACCAACGCATGATAGACCAATCAGAAATCTGATTATTAGCTTAACAAGTAAATATCATTGGGTTATCTATCCAATTCTAGACGTTAAAATTAAGCGTTTAGAGTTGGATTTTTTATTATCATTTTTTGGATATACCCTAAAAAACTTTGATTATTCCTATCATTTAGAATTATGACAATAAAAAAGTAGTGGGGGCATTTTATCTTAAAAAACCAACCTGATGAATACGTTAGGCTTTTATATGAATGAAATTGACCAAGCAGGTTAATGGACACGGCTTTTTAAACAAGGTAAGCACACCGATATTAGGTGTGCTTACCTCATCGGCAGCTGAGCTTGTTTTAGGCTTCTTTCTTTACGCTTTTCTTTAAACTCTTTTTCAAAAAATGGTCAAATATAAACGGGCCAAACGGTAAGAATGAGCCAAGGACGCCCGCTGGTATGGCCCAGAGAGGCATTTTTATTCTGATAGTAGCGCCCATAAGTACCACGATGTAGGCGATGAATAATATACCGTGTGCCATACCGATGTATTTCACCCCTTCTGGGATGCCCATCATGTATTTTAGGGGCATAGCGATGCCGATCAATAATAAAAAAGAAGTGCCTTCTAGATAACCCATGATCGTGAGGTTTTTTAACGTGGTGTTTTGTTCTTTTCTAAGATTGAGCACTTGCTTGATATGTGGCTGAGCTTGAGACACTGTATTTTCCTTTTATGGTATCAATAAATAATTTAATGTCGCTATGATACTGGCTCTGCTCAGTGCTTTGAAGCGTTAGTTTGTGTCAGCTGCTATTCTTAAAAAAGCCAGTCTATCGTATTCAAATTCTTGAAGACGATGAAAAACCGCCTCAATCCTCGTATATTTTTTTATTTAGCAGTAATCGTAGATAGCTACTTACCAACAATTCAAATACCTAGTTGACACAGTCAATCATCTTTTGTATAGTTGCTAGTGTCAACTAAATAAAGAGATTTCTATGCCGGATAATTTATTAAGTGAAACATTACACCAATTGATGCACCTCTATACCAATCTACTGCGTGAAGGTATCAGGCGCCAAGAACTTGAATTATCAGTCACCCACATTAGAACCTTAAAATGCGTCTGTCATGATTTACAAAGTACCGCACAGTCTATAGCTAAACGAATAGAGCGTGATAAAGCCCAAATTACCCGTGCGCTGAATGATCTTTTGGCAGCTGATTTAATCTTTAAGACAGATAATCCATTAGATGGTCGTAGCCAGTTGCTACAGCCGACCGCTAAAGGTAAGGGTGTGATGGTAAAGCTTGATGCAGCAGAAGATTGGGCTAGAAAGCAACTTACTCAGAATTTAACGACCGCCGAGCTGACATTGTTCTTTCGTGTCAGCCGTAACATGATCGACAATGTTAAGAATAGTCAAACCAGTGGAAAAAACATATGAATAACACCTCAATTAATATAATAAATCAAAAATCAGTACGAGAAGTAATGACGGTTACAGATAAGCAAACGCTTACCCCGCATTACATTCGCGTCTATCTCACAGGGCAGCCAGATACTATTACCAACATTGCCACTATGACCGTTGGCGCAAATAACAAACTACTCATACCTTTAGATAAAACCCAAACACTTGATCTAGATGACCAAGCTAATTTTACTAAACGTACTTATACGCACCGTGGTGTGGATATCGAAAAACAACACATCTGGATTGACTTTGTTGCCCATGGTGATGAGGCGCCTGCCTCCGGATGGGTAACACATGCTCAAGTTGGCGATGAGCTCGGTGTGCTTATGAACCCGAAAAAGAAACCACTTTATCCGGCAGCAGATCACTTTCTACTCGTTGGTGATGCTACCGCTATACCGGTACTTGGGTCAATACTGGAAAGTCTGCCTGACACTGCGACAGGGCAATGCGTCATCGAGGTTCACAGTAAAGAAGATGAACAGGATTTGCCAACCTCGGCCAATATTGAGATGACATGGCTACACAATTCACATCCTATGCAAGGCAGTCAATTAGCTGATACGCTCAAGTCTCTCACCCTACCAAGTGCTGAGCTAAGCCGATTTGCTTATGTCGCTGGCGAATTTTCGTCAGTTAAAGCCATCCGCCACTATCTGAAAGGCGAGAAAAAGTGGTCGAAAGATGAGTTATATGCTTTTTCCTATTGGAAAGCGGGTGTTGCTGAAGACAAATCTGCGAGTGATAGACTCGCAGAAAAAGAGGCAGAATAAAGAGTACGGCTTTACTGTTCTGTAAATAATAGAATAATCTTTTAAGATGATTGAATGTCCAATATCAGCTTATTTATAGGGATGCGCTATCTAGTATAGTCAGTTCAAAATAAAATATGTACGATTGTCATAACACTCTGCTGGTATAAATTTTTCTCGCTTGCTGTGCACTGCGCCAGACAAAGGCTTCAAAAAACTCATACCAGCAATACTGTATTCTTTTTAAAGTGAATCGACTATACACTGATTGCGAAACAATGAAATTGTTATAATTACTGTAATTGTCATGAGTCTCCAAGCGCCTAAATCTTGATAACCAGTCTCACTGAGGCGTTCTTTTTAATTAGAGTTTTCTAAAGAAGGATATAGTGAGTTAAGTAAAAGAAAGCTTGCTACTTTTATATTAATTCAGCCAAATCTGTAAGTTTAGCCAACACAATATCAGGTGCATATTTCTCAAGCTGGCCTTTAGTTTGCGCGCCGGTTAACACCCCGATACATAGACCACAGTTAGCATTCTTTCCTTCTTCAATATCAATACCGCTATCACCCGCTTTCAAAACTTGCTGTGGATTTGCAATGCCACACTTGTCCATTGCAAGGGTAATCATATCTGGCGCAGGACGGCCATTCTCCACATCATCTGCTGTAATCAACGCATCAATCTCGTGGCCTACTGACCACCCTAAGATAGTCAAAATCTTATTGGCAGTTTTAGAATCATAGCCGGTATTAAGGACGACTTTTCTGCCTGAATTTTTTAAATTGTCAAACAAATCCAGCATACCATCGAAGGTCTTCACCGTCTCTTGAGTATAGGCTGATGCTAAGGCTGCTTTAAATGTATAAAAAGCAGTATCTGTCCATTTTTCTATATCAACAGCAAGCGTATTATCATTTTTTAACCGCTCGTTAAGTATATCGCTAATCGCTTGCCGTTTTTCTTTGCCCGCCCCAAACTCTAGACACATAGCCAAATTGACTTGCTTATCAGTCTGCCCAGCCTCTTGTAATGTGTGATTAATGGCATCACGTACGGTTTTATAAACTAAATTATCTTCATTAACGGTAGTGCCTGCCATATCAAAGACACATAGCTTGATAGTGTCGAATTGCGCTTTAATATTATTGATATTTGTACCCATTATTTTGACTCCAATACTAAGTTGATTAACTCTTCACCAAAGGCGAATCCTGTCGATGCACCTGTGCCGCTAGTGATGCTACCGACGACGACGCCTTTTTCCGGAGAGGCTTTAAACACCACGTTTTCTGCACTAGGGTAAACCCCTGACCAATGTTGAATAATGTCTACCTCACCAACATTCATTATTTGATGAAATTCTTTGAGAATCAAATCGTCCTGATAACTATCTCTAAACGGCAACTCTTTGTCGCTATAGTCATGGCTGTCGCCAATGATGAGTGATCCATCCAGTGATTGGACGACGATTAAGTGCACGCCAGCTTTGCGTTCAGCTGGCTGGATATTATCTAACAAATGAATCAATCCTTTGGCTTCAGGTAATTGTGCAAAGCCATCATAACGAGCAAAACTTAAATCTGACATGACTGCAGCGTTTAATTTAAAGGAGGTTTTAGGCATGACGCGCATCATATTTAGGGTGCAGAGTGTGGCGTTGGCCTGCGCTAAGGTATCCGGATATAAGCTATGTAAATCAGACCCAGGACAGACGACGCAATACCTAGCATGCAGCGTACCGCGACTGGTATGAACCACGGGTAACTCAATAGAATGAACCGCTGTTTTATTATAAAAATCAACCCCCTGCGATTGTTTTAACCAGTTCGCTAATTTACCAATAGCGGTATTTGACTCGACTCTAAGCTCGTGAGGACTATACAGAACACCCAGACCCTCTTTGAGATAAGGAGCTTGTTGATTCATCTCAGCTTGACTCAATAGGTGACACGATTCGCCCATTTCCGTCTTTAAAAATACTTCAGCGACGCTCATGGCTTCAGGGCGCTGGATAAGCATATGCAGACCGCTATGCTCAATCTCGATACCTGCTTGTGGGGCAATCTCTGCCCAGATATTACGTGAGTGCATTGCTCGTTGCCAATGCTCGCCACGGCGCTGGCCACTGACGGTGACAAAGCCGAAGTTGCGAACGGATGCATCTTTATTCTGCGACTCACGCTCTACCAGCGCCACGCTCAGACCTTTTTTAACCGCCGCATAGGCACTGGCAAGACCAACAATACCGCCGCCGACCACGACCACATCATAGTGTTTGTCAGATAGTTCAGTCATTAATTTCATAATAATTATTCTTCTTCTTAAAAGTTATATTCGAAGTGTAAAATTTATTTAGAAAGTGCTTAAAAATGATATATCAATATAAGTAGATAGCTTACTTAAACAGTAGTTTCTACTAGCAGGTTCTAATAGCGGGTTCTACTGCCCAGCTTGCCCATGAAAGAACGCCCGATGCTTATCTAGTAGCTCAGCCGTTAGCGGTTCACTATAAATTTTGCTATTTTTAATTTGATTTTCAGGTGCGACTATTTCGCCCTCATAGACCACGTTTGGATATATTTTTAGCAGATTGGATCGCGCATTTTTAACGATAATTTTGGCCATTTTCATCGCATTTGGATTGGTATTAGCGCCTTTATCAATCACCGCGAGCGACTCAGTCAAAGTGTAGTTACCTTCACTAGGATCGACAAAATCAATGGGTAAGCCTTTATCTTGGTTGGCGATTGCTTGATGACGCAAACCGAAACCAATGGGTACTTCACCCGCCATGACTTTTTTGATTGGCCCTGACCCTGATAGCTCTAAGTTTGGCCCCGCGTTTTCGCGGATACGGTTCATGATTTGCTGCCCTTCAGCACCCATGCCATACGTAGCAGTAATGTCCTGAATAAATAACCAACCAGTTGATGAGCCATTTGGATCAACCATCGCAATTTTATTTTTATAGATAGGCTTTGCCAAATCTTTGGCACTGGTCGGTCTAGGCAGATTTTGCGCTGCCATCTCTTTAGTATTTAAGATGATGGCACCAGTGAAGCCTAATATTGGCGCATAGTAATTTGGGACCGCCACTTGCGGCTTTACTTCAAAGGTTAACTCTTTAAACATCGGCTGCTTAGCCTGAGCGCTTTCTAAATAAAACGAGCTCATAGTGACCATATCTGCTTCTATATTGTCGCCTTCAGCCAATAAACGACCACCCAGCTCGCCGGTACCAAACGATTGAAAGACATACTGACCTTCATATCCTGCTTCATTTAGAACGTCTTGAATGACCGCTACCGCCTCTTGGTCGGCATTACTATAAATGACCACTTCTTCTACATTACTGCTACTATTTCCCTCTATAGACGGCGAGCTACAACCAGCCAACATGATCCCGCAGGCAAGACTCACCATTAACGTCTTAAATAAAAACATCATTTATCCTATATATTTTGTTGAAATTTAAATTATTAGAAAGTTAGTTATTAAAAAACGGCTGATATAAAAGTTATCGCTAGATTAAGCAGCCGTTGCTGTAACAGTCGTTTCGGCGCTTATTTTCTTTATACCGTAGAACCGTTTGCTATGAATGTGACGGATAATGGCAAATAGAATCAGAGCGCAAATATTGGTCATTAATATCATGAGCGATAAGATAAAAATCTCATCGAAGCGTGCAAAATGCTGCAACTCGACAATCTTGGTGGTTAACACCATGGTTTTGGCACCAGAGATAAAGATGACGGCGCTAATAGTCACCATAGCGCTGATAAAGTAAAACGAAGCCACTTCAATCAAGGTAAAAAATGAATTGGGAATGACAATGCGGCGTAGTGACGTAAACCATGAATCACCCAATAAACCAGCGGTCGTCTCCCAGCCTAAGTTCATTTTTGACAGCGCGTTTTTACTCATAAGGTAAGGAGTAGAGAAATAGTGAATGATGTTACTTATCACGATAATAAAGATAGTGTTGGCGACCGCTGAGCCTGAAAATACCATGAGGTAGGCGATACCGACGACCATGCCAGGCACTGTATTGGTCACCAATGCTGAGCTCTCAATACTGAATTTGCCAAGTTTGAATAAGTTTGAGCGCTCGTATAATAAAGCCGAAAAGTAAGTAATTAAGGTACCAAAAACCGCTGTCAATACTGCCACAAGTAATGAGTTCTTATAGACTCGCATCAGATTGGCAGACTCTAAAACCTGGCTGACTATCTCAGTGCTAAACTCCATCTGATAAGGCCATGACTTAATCCATGGGATGATAAATATCACGGCAAATACCAATAATAGTGAAGCTAAAATAACACTGGATAACACCGCTAAAACTCGGTCTTTTATTTTTGAGCTAGGAAAATCAATATGTTCAACTGAATCGTAGCGGATATTAAAGCGCGCGACATACCACAATATGGCGATACTCAATACTGATGGAATAAGCATAAATAGCGCAATTACAGCCCCTTTTTCAAAGGAAGGAGACGCCCCGAGTATCTGGGTATAGAGCTCAGTAGCAATAACGTTATATTGACCGCCTATTGATGCCGGAATACCAAAGTCAGTAAAGGCTAAAAAGAAGCATTGAATCATCGCGGCCGCAAAGGTACCAATTAAAGGACGCAACACCGTCATATCAAATTGGCGAAGATGAGAATCCCCCATTAACTCTGAGACGATGACGAATTTTTTATCCAAATACTGAAAGGTATTATTGAGTAATAAAAAGGCAATGGGCAAGGTGTAGATGGTATAACCAAGCCACATCCCATAAAAACCGTATATTTCTTCAAACAGCTGAAAGCCAATAATCTGAGTGAGCAACCCTTGTTTACCAAAGGTGTAGATAATGGCAAAGCCGTAAGTCACCGTTGGCAGTAGCATAGGGAATAAAGCGGCAAGCTTAATGAACTGTTTAAAACCTTTGGGCAGGTTGGTCCAATGCACGGTATACGCCAAAATAAAAGCAAGTAGTGTGGCACTGAGCGCGCTAATCGTCGCGACAGAGAAGCTATTGAGCATGACCTGCTTAAAGCTATCCGTATTAACAATGCTGGTATAGTTCTCTAGTCCAAGCCCATCGCCGACATTAAAGGACAGTGCCAACATTTTGACTAATGGCACAAACATAAAGGCGATAAATAAAATACTAACAAATAGCCAAATTGCTTTTACGAGTGGTGGATTGCTAAGTTTCATAATTATCCAAGACGATCAAATGGTCAAAGGCTTTCATTCACGATGTTTTTAATTAGCATTAACTGATAGCGGCATCTTTTACTTTTTTCTTATTGCTGTCGCTGATAGCACTGGCATTAGCATTAGCATTGGCATAGCGATGACCCACAACGGCATCATCCTGACCGTAGTGCTGGCTTTGAGTGTATTTACTTAAAGGATCGACTTGCGTGGTATCGTCTGCAAATAAACTTAAGATATTTCGACGCTTAATATTGAGCTGATTAAGAATGAAATTTTTGACGAAGTCATTGGCAGGATTACGAATAATCTCAGTAGGTTTGGCGAATTGCGCCACTTTGCCATCCGATAGCAGTAGGATGCGATCAGACAGCGTCATAGCCTCTTCGGGATCGTGTGTGACGATTAATGTGGTCAGCTGATAGCGTATTGAAATCTCACGAATACGTTCTTTGATGGTTTCTTTAATGACGCCATCTAGGGCAGATAATGGTTCATCTAATAGTAGGATTTTAGGCTTCATAACCAAGGTGCGCGCGAGTGCTACTCGCTGTTTTTGACCGCCGGATAGCTGACTGATACGCTTATTGAGATGGGCTTTGATATCAAGTAAGTCGACCAGTTCATCGACTTCTTGTTGCGTGCTGACATTGGGGTTGTTACGTAAACCGTATTCGATGTTTTGTTTGACATTGAGATTTGGAAATAAAGCATAATCCTGAAAGACGATATTGAAGCCTCTTTGCCTCATCGGTACACGAGTAATATCCTCGCCGTTATAGGCCAGCCGACCGTCATTAATATCAGTTAAACCTAAGATAATATGTAATAAAGTCGTCTTACCGCATCCAGAAGGCCCTAGTATCGAGACGATCTCGCCCTTATTAATTTTGAGTGAAATATTTTCAAAGATAACTTTGCCATCATATTTTTTAGTCACACCTCTGAGCTCTAACATATCAACCAATCCAATCACTTATAATTAAAAATTTAATTACTTGTCTTGCATAGGTCAGTAGTGTAGCTAGCAATTATGACATTTTGATTAAGACAAGATGACAATACGATGACATGTCAGTCTGCTGTCGATACCAATATTGTCACGGAAGAGGGGACGCAAAGGACAGCTATGTACAAAGATTAAACCGAACTATTATCTCATCATGTATGACGTTAAAATGATTGGTTTTTATAAAAGCGTACTTCACGAGCTGTCACTGCGGGCACTACTGATGTTGGACTAGAAACCGAATACAAAGCGATTGAAGATTGGCACAAAATTTAATCACTGAGCTTTTATTAGCTGTCCGAATTTATTATGCCACTATAGTGCTATAAATCGCCAAGACAGATATGGTTTGTTTATTATCGTCAAGCTGCTTGAGTAAAACCTCCCAAGTTTGTTTGTACGGATTTGACGGTAGAAGTCAGTTGTCATGACTGGTTACTATTCTCTAAAAATTAGTTCAGTGCATGGCTAAAAAAAGGAGTATAAGTATTATCGTTACTCCTTTCATGGAATTAGGCTATGCATCCAGCCCTACCGTACCGGTTATTGAATAAGCTCACTATTTTTATTAGTCTAATCGGAGTCGGGGTTGCCCTAATCGATAGTGGCTTTACATTATCAACTTGGCTACAGCATATTTTTCACCTTTTCTACTTAACCATCATTTTACTAGGGTTTGTCGCCACGGTTTGGCGCTATGTGCGCGCAAAGACGCGGCTGTCTGTCAATAAAGTGGCCGTTTTTGATTTAGTAACCAGTGTGGCGATTTTGATTTTACTAGCAGTACATTTCACTGAATTAGCGCGTTCAGGGCTATCGATGCCGGTTGATGGTTTTATTGCCATTAAGATTGCCGTGTTTGTCACTTTCATTCGTGAAATATCCGACAATAACTTTAGTCTTAATCGTGCCTTTTTAAACCCCGGTCAGTTTTTTATCTTGAGTTTTTTATCAGTGGTATTGGTTGGGGCTTTACTATTGATGATGCCCAACGCGACCACTGAGCCTATATCCTTTGTTGATGCGCTATTTACTGCTACCAGTGCGGTCTGCGTCACCGGGCTAATTGTGGTAGATACGGCAACGCGTTTCACTACTTTTGGGCAAGTGATTATCATAGGGCTGATTCAAATTGGCGGGCTTGGCATTCTGACCTTTGTGACTTATTTTAGCTACTTTTTTAAAGGTGGCGTCAGTTATGAGACCCAGCTCAGTATCAGTGAAATGACTTTCTCACGGCGCTTAGGCGATATGGTCACGACCTTAAAGTCTATTTTATATGTCACCTTTGGCGTTGAGGCGCTGGCAGCCATTTTGATTTATATCAGCATTTATGATTTACCCGGTATGAACTTCTCTGAACGACTATTTTTTTCAGCCTTTCATGCCATCTCCGCCTTTTGTAATGCAGGCTTCTCTACCTTTAGTGCCGGCTTATATGATGATTCGCTACGCTTTAATTATCCGTTACAGCTGATTATCAGTACTACCTTCTTATTTGGTGGCATGGGTTTTATCATTGTCGTCAACCTACTGCGCTATTTACGTCATCGTGCCCAAAGGGCGCTCCATCCTCATGATCCGCGTTATGGCTATCAGCCGTGGCTGCTAAGTATTAATAGCCGTATCACGTTGATTACCTCCGGTGTTTTATTGCTGATCGGGCTGATTGGGGTGTTGATGTTTGAATATAACGGCATACTGGCTGAGCATAGCAGTTTTTATGGCAAGGTCATCACGGGGTTATTTACGGCTGCGACCCCGCGTACGGCAGGATTTAATATTGCGGATATGGACGCGCTGGCATTCCCGACCATTATGCTGACCATTTTTTTGATGTGGATTGGGGCGTCCCCGAACTCAACAGGCGGCGGCATCAAAACCAGCACCTTTGCTATTGCGGTCTTAAATACCTTGAGCTTAGCGCGCGGTCAGACCAAAGTTGAAGTATTCCAACGTGAGATCGCCGACATCTCTATTCGTCGGGCATTCTCGATTATGTGGTTGTCGTTATTGGTCATTGGACTGGGCGTGACGCTCATCAGTTACGATCAGCCCGAGCTTGATTTGATTAAAGTTATTTTTGAATGTTTTTCGGCATACAGCACCGTAGGTCTCAGCTTAAACTTAACCGCTGATTTATCAACCTTTAGCAAGCTTGTGGTCTCAGTGATTATGTTTGTTGGGCGCGTCGGTATGTTGACTATTTTTGTTGCCCTACTTAAAAACAGGCATCAACGTAACTATCGTTATCCAACTGAAGAGATTACTATTAACTAATCATGACGCATTGCCGCAATTGCTGCATTTACGATTGCATAAGTGACAAGGAATATTATGAAATATATCATCGCAGGTTTAGGAAGTTTTGGCTCCTCGCTCGGTATGGCGCTGACCAGCCAAGGTCATGAGGTCATTGCTATCGATAGCAGCATGCAAAAGGTCGAAGCTTATAAAGAGCTTATCACCCATACCATTTGCATGGATGCTACCGATGAGTATACGGTCAATGGTCTACCGATTATGGATACAGATATCGTCGTGGTGGCGATTGGTGAAGACCAAGGGGCAAATGTGATGGCGACGGCACTGTTTAAAACCTTGAAAGCCAAGCGTTTAATCAGTCGTAGTATCAACCCACTCCATGAAAAAGTACTACAAGCGATTGGGGTTGATGATATTTTTCATCCCGAAAAAGAATCAGCGATGCGCTGGGCAAAACGGCTATCGCTACGTTATTTCGTCGACTCGTTTAGTTTAACGGAACACTTTAGTATCGTTGAGATTAGTATCCCAGATATTCTAATCGGTAAAACCATTGCGGCTTTACAAATGGAACATAAATTTAATCTTAAGCTGCTGAGCACCATGCGCTACGAGCATTATGAAGACAGCTTTGGTCGCCCCCAACGCAAGCCCGATATTCAGGGTTTAGCAACGCCCGAGCAAGTGCTGGAAGCAGACGATGTGCTGGTGGTCTACGGCGCTAACAAACATATCAATCAGTTTTTGCGTAGTGTTGGGGTTAAAGTACACTAATCGATAGAGGATAACGTTATGAATAAGTGCCGCATATCCGTGCTATGTATTGCTGGCTTGCTACTGTTTAGCGGCTGTGATGAGTCTAAACAAGACCCAAATGTCATGTTTTCAGAGAAGCATCAAGACCCAATTAAAGAGCTTGAAAAAACCTCAAAAAATATTGATCATAGCCAATTTGGCTATAAACAAACTTTTTATGTGCCGATTTATTCAGATATTTATACCGATAGAGACAATCGAAAGGTCTTACTGTCAGCGACCTTGAGCGTGCGCAACACGACCTTAAAAAAATCGCTATATATTAATAAAATAGATTATTACGGTACTGATGGCGAGCTTGTAAAGTCATACTTAACAGAAACCATTGAGTTACCAGCGATGGCAACTTTAAATTATATTGTCGAAAAAGAAGAGGATAAAGGCGGCTCAGGCGCAAACTTTATCATCGAAGTCGAAGGTATAGATGAAACGGTCAGACCAGTTATTGAGGCCGTTATGATTGGTAATTTTAGTAACAAAGGTTTTGCATTTAGCACGGAAGGTACGCCGGTTGTGCATTAATAGATTTATACCAGTAGAACGCTATTTTTAGCGTACCGCTTTTATTTTGAACTGACTATCATTAACGGACTATTTAATGCATTTTATTGCGTCAGTTTCAATCTGACACAGGGACTCGAAAATAAACACAGAAAAGCCGGTTTAGAGTATTCCCATCGATGCGTATATTAGTATGCATAGTCCAGATTCAGGAGTTTAGCCATGTTAGCTTTTCATAAAAAACCGCCCTTACCAATTAATAAAACGGCAATAATCACCACTTTATTAATTGGTACTGCACAATTATTAACAGGCTGTGACTCACAACCTTCATCTTCAAATAATGACGCCATTGCGCAAACTGATGTTACAGATAAAGGTATGGCTAAGAAGGATGATAGGTCTGTAAATCCAGCGCCTATCAATGCTACCGATGCGGATAAAACAGAGGCTATCGAAGCAGTAAGTCTATTCGATGAGAAAACCGTAAGCCCGTCAGGTTACGAGAAGCTCAGCTTTGGGCAGATCATTACACCTGAGCTGTTAAGTGACCTAGGACTAACCAGAGCAGAGGGCGATAACGAATCATGCTATTACGTCATTAATCCAACACTGAGCTATGTAGATAAAGAATATGGTAAACGTGCCTCTATGCTATATCAGATTATAGATAATAAAGTTGCGCTGATCAGTATTCAGGATCCAAACATAGCGTTTTATAAAGGTATCAATGTCGGTGATTCAGCCACAGACGTTATGAAGGCGCATAATGACGCTCTTACTTACGAGGTCGATAAATATGCGGTCGATGGTGATTATTATAGTCTGCTTGCTAATGTTAATTTCAAGGTAATAAAAGATAGCCAACTCGGAGAGTCATTAACAGCCGAAAACATTGAGCTTGATAATAAAGAGGACAAATTGCCTCTACAAATTGAATATCATATCAAGGGTGGTCAAAAGCTGAGTGATTATAAAATTAAATCAACTGAGTGGACAGCAGAGAATAAGAGTCTGTTGAAAGGGGAGGTTGAAAGTATTGATATCGGTATACCAGCAGCGATTTATCTTGTCGAAGGCTGCTCTTAAGAAGTAACTATCAAGAACCCAGAATCTGACTGAGTTCTTGATAGTTTAGAAAGCTATTTTGCATAAGGTTGCTTTGTGACTCATGTTAACTCAATGAGCCATCGCACTTTCTAAAATAGCATATGCTGCTTTGACTCTATCGGCATTAGGATAGTTTTTATTTGCTAAGATGACAATGCCTGATTTTTTGGCAGGAATATAAGCGATATAGCCACCAAAACCATTGGTAGCACCGGTCTTGTTGACCCACACGTTATTTAAAATAGGGGTTGGTTGCTTGTTTACCTGAATGGTTTGAGGGTTAAGGACCACTTCCGTTGAATTTCCTTTAAGCAAGGTATCTAACTGAGTAGGGAGAGGATACATCTCCCACGCTAATCCTTGGGTAAAAGTGCTCGCTTGATAATAGCCCTTTCTATTATTAACTAACGCTTGTTGAAGGTCTTTATCCAACGGTATTAGACCCATATTTGCAGCCATAAAATGCGTCATATCAGCACTGGTTGATTTAATACCATAGGCTTCAGCGTCCAATATACCGGGATTGACTCTTATCGGCTCTCCAGCAGCGTTATAGCCAAACGCATAATCCGCCATTTTATCGCTAGGAACATTGACAAAGGTATTTGTCATGCTGAGTGATGGCAGTATTTTATTTTCCATTAACAATGTGTAATCAGAGTCCATACTCAGTGCAGATATATAACCAAACAGCCCTATACTGGCGTTGGAATACAGACGTTTTGAGTTTACTGGGAAGGCAGGCTGCCACGATTTATAATAGCGGAGCAACTCTTTATTGTTTTTAACCTCATCAGGCACTTGAAGCGGTAAACCACCAGCCGTATAAGTGGCTAGGTTTATCAGCTTGGTATTGCCGATGGGACTATCTGTGAGGTAAGGGATATATTTATCCACGCTATCATTTAGTGACAGCTGGCCATTGAGTTCCGCATAACTGGCAGCGGTTGCAGTGAAAGTTTTACTGATAGAGCCCAATTCAAAGATAGTGTTTTCTGACACAGGTTTGCGGGATTTTTTGTCAGCCAGACCATAATGATAAAAATACGATTTACCATCAACAATGACGCCAAAGGACATCCCTGGAATATTATGCTCATCCATTAAGAGTTTGGCTTGCTGATCAACTGCACTCTTTAGACGATCATGACTGTCTGCCGCTTGTACCGCTCCAGATGTCAATGACACTACCACTAAAGCGGTAAGTCCCACTCGATTTAACGTAGTTTGAACTGATTTTTTCATGATAGGGTTACTTATCCATTCTGATAGATGTCTTGATAATCGTTTAATGCTTCAATGAGTATTAGAATAGCTCTTTTCCCAATTTTAGGAATGGGGTTTCACTTTTTCATTAGCATATTCTCTCAGAATGTTAAGCCTCCGACAATCCCGGGGCGGTTCAGTATCGAGTTAAAGGCTTATCAGAACAGCACATTGACGTTTCTTATTATCATTATTAGACCACTGATTACCATTAGCATGAGCAGCATTATCCTAAACTGACTAATACTCATTCCCGCCAAAAAGCGTTTGCCAATGATGTTGCCAACAACGGCACCTAGTCCTAATACGAGCCCATAGACCCAAAGCTTGGCAGTGAGTAAGCCAAAAAAAGCGTAGCTAGCGATTTGTATAATACCCACAAAAAAAGAATTGGCGGTTTTGGTAGCAATAAGGTTTTCTTTTTCTAGTCCAGCATTCATGTAAAAAGGGTTCAGTATAGGACCGAGACCACCCACCAATGTGCTCATAAAAGCAATGACAAAGCCCAAAGGTATAAAGCCTACTTTGGGCATATCAAACGTTTTATTTACTTTGCCGAACTTATATTGAAAAATAGTAGACACTAAAAATACGCCAATCAATAACTGAATCCAGCCTGCATCTAAACGACTAAATATCAATGCTGCCAGCCATGCCCCTACGAGAGCACTTGGCACATAATATTTGGTCAATGACCAATCAATATGATTCCAGAATAGATACATCCGCGAGCCATTACTAATAAAAGTGGCCAAATTGATCACAGGGGCGGCAGCCGTTGCCCCGATCATCCAAGAAGTGACAGGTATCAGTAATATGGCACCGCCACCACCCGATATAATAGAGATGATAAAAGCGAGCATGCCAGCGACAAACAAGCCTATTAAGTGCCAATTCGGGATGGCTTGCAATAGGTCTAAAACAAGGGACACTATAAAATCCTATTCCATGAATGACATCAAGTGGTAGTGGTTAACTAATTTCGGACAACTGATAAAAGGTTTTATTAAAGTAGCGTTTTTCTTTATCTAGCAGTGTTAAATAATTGTTGAAAGTATGGGGTGTAACTATCCCCTAAAAAAACGGTGGTCATACATAGAGTACAACCACCGCAGGCAAAATATTTCGACAATAGAATAGCTAGAACCTAAACAGCAGGCTTAAATTTTCTGCGGTAGACACTACGTATCACAGGCATAAACACCATCAAAATAGCCAATAACCATAGCACTATCGTGATAGGGCTGCTCCACAAGATACTTAGCTCACCTTGAGAAATAGACAAGGCGCGTCTTAGGTTAGACTCCATTAGCTCACCCAATACATAGCCCAAAATAAGTGCTGACAATGGGAAGTTTAATTTACGTAGGAAATAACCGAAGACACCAAGCGCCACCATGAATACCAAGTCAAAGGTTGTGCTATGGATAGAATATACCCCGACGAAGCTGACGGCAGCAATACCTGGTATCAAGATATAATTTGGCACATCAAGCAGTTTAGCGAACAAACCAACCAAAGGAATGTTCATGATTAATAAAATAACGTTACAGATAAATAAAGAGGCGATCAAGCCCCAAACGATATCAGGCTGCTCAGTAAATAACTGCGGACCTGGAGTAATATTATACAAGGTCAATGCACCCATCATGACCGCTGTTGTACCAGAACCCGGCACGCCTAAGGTCAGCATTGGTACAAATGAACCACAAGCAGAAGCATTGTTTGCTGCCTCTGGTGACGCGACGCCGCGAAGATCGCCTTCACCGAAAGTACCGGTATCACCAGCAATTTTACGTTCACTAGCATAAGTCATTGCACTAGCAATGGTCGCGCCTGCACCTGGTAAGATACCAACCACGAAGCCCATTAGACCACTACGTATCATAGCGCCTAAAGTAAACGTAAACTCTTTAAAGTTTAATAAACTGCGCTTACCTTGTTCAATGACCTTGTGACCTGTGGTGGTTTTTTCGAGCAAGATTAAAATCTCACTCACACTAAAGAAACCAATAACGATGGTGGTAAATTGAATACCATCAGACAAGTTGACAGAATCAAAAGTAAAGCGGTAAATACCGGTAACGGCATCGACACCAACAGTTGCTAGACCAAGACCAATTAATGCGGCAATACCCGTTTTAACTGGTTGATCACCCACCAAACCGCTTAGGCAGGTAATAGCAAATACCATCAATACAAAGTATTCAGCGGGTCCAAATGAGATTGCCCACTTGGCTAATAAAGGGGCAAATAATACCACGCCGATTGTTGCAATAGTGGCCCCAACAAAAGAGCTGACGGCAGATAAAGACAATGCAATACCAGCCTTGCCTTGCTTCGCCAATGGATAGCCATCCAGAGTCGTCATAATGGCGCCGGCATCACCGGGTACGTTAATGAGAATGGCAGAAATACGACCACCATATTCACACCCAAGATAAACGGCTGCAAGCAGAATGAGGGCACTCTCTGGTGGTAAACCAAGCGCAAAAGCGAAAGGCAGTAATATCGCCACACCGTTGATCGGACCAAGACCCGGCAACATGCCCACAATCGTACCCAAAAAAGCCCCGATCAGCGCAATCAGTAAGTTTTTTGGTGTGGATGCGATAGCAAAGCCATGCATCAAAAAATCAAAAGTATCCATATTGGCTATCCTATTATCCCTGACAACAATCCGAGTGGTAATTTGACATCTAAAAATATGTCAAATAAGACATATAGGCCAATACTGATTAAAACTGAAAAGACCAAACTTTTTAGAGGGTTACCTGCAAACAGTAAACCTACGGCAAAAGACATTATGATAGTAGAAAGAATAAAGCCTAAGTCTTCAAAAATAAGACCATAGACTAATAAAGCGAGTGCACAAAGCACTAGATTTCTGATGATCGGCTTAGTAAGCCCTAGATCAATAGGTTTAGTAAAACGTGCTGGACGAAAAGCGACCACTAAAGCGCCAAATGCCAGCAATGAAAAGATTAAAATGGGGTAAGGACGAGGACCAATCGGATCATAAGCAATAGGGGCAACATAACCAATGGCTAAGTATATTAGGAATAAACTCACTAGCGCCATCAGCCCAGAAAATAGACGTTCCATTGTCATAAGGGGAACTCCTTGAATTTTGAGGAAAAAGGCTGACAGATAGATATCCTGCCAGCCTTTGAAAATACCAAAAATATTTAATCTTCAATGAATAATATTATTGAATCTCAACGTAACTATTTGGTTTCCACTGCAGCTTCAACAAGACCGTACTCAGCAGACAATTCACGTAGCTCACCAGTACGCTTATAAACGTAGGCTTGCAGCTCATCGCCAGTCATAGAGAATGGTAGCAATTCTTGCTGCTCCCGTATTTCAGCGAATTTCGGATCAACAAGCATTTTATCAAAGGCATCTTTCCACCAGTTATAAGCGCCAGGACTAACGTCTGGTCCCATATAAAAGCCACGAACAACCGGCCAAGTGACATCGTAGCCTTGCTCTTTTGCAGTAGGAATATCGGCCATAGAGCCACCCAGTCGCTCATCTGCAAACACTGCTAATACACGCAGCTTACCAGCAGAGGCTTGTGGCATAATTTCAGCAATACCAGCACTAACGGCTGTGATATGGTTGCCCATTACCGCTGTAATGGCCTCACCACCACCTTCCATTGCTACATAAGTCATATCACTAGGATTGACGCCAACTGCTTTTGCTAAGATAGCGGTTTGCATCCAATCTTGACCACCGACACTACCGCCAGCACCAAAGCTGATAGCTTTAGGATTTTTTTTGAGCTCGGCGACTAAGCCTGCTAGATCTTTGATCGGTGAATCAGCATTGACCGCTACAGCGCCATAATCAGTACCGACACCCGCCAGCCATTTCACATCTTTTTCAGTAAATTTACCGAATTTACCTTGCGATAAATTAAGGATAGAACCAGTAGAGAACGCAATAATTGCATCGTCGTTATCGCGATCATTAGCAACAATTTTGTTATAAGCAACAGCACCTACGCCACCTGGCATATAGGTAACTCGCATAGGATCTTTTAGGATGCCAGTATCTTTTAAGCCAGCTTGAGCAAGCTTACAAGTCAAGTCAAAGCCGCCACCCGGTTTTGCTGGAGCAATACATTCTGGACGTGAAGGTGCTGTTAGCTCACTTGAGCCATCTGTAGCGGCTGCGTCTGTACTTGCAGTTTCGCTTGCATTATTACAGGCAGTCAAAGATAGAATAGACAGGCCAAGAGCCAGATAAGATAGTTTTTTCACACGACACTCCTTGTGTGTATGTTTACACCAAAAATTCAATAGGGCACTGATCAAAATAACCAACTATTAACGCTTAAGGTTACGATCAGATTAACGAAGTTACTAGACTTCATCAAAATATATTTTTTTGTCACTGTGTAAAAGTAACAGAATATTTTGATAATAACAAGAAACATATGTATGTATGTATGAATTTTTATTGTACTATAAACGCGCAGAAATCTATTGATTGTCCTTTTTAGGAAAAAATCCTAATAGAATATGAAAAATTAATTTGATGGTTTTTCTTGCTTTATAAGCAGTTAAAATACGAATTGGATGATTAATATTGCTATTATTCCAACGCCAATATCTAAGGGCACCGCCTTGAATAATAGGGCATTAAAAAGCTTATTTTTTTCTATAACGACTTGAGAAGCGCCTAACATTAGGCTACCTCCTGATGAGAAAGGAGAAAGTGATGAGCTTTGCGCCCCCACAACAATACAGGTAAATAGTAATAAAGGGCTTATTCCAGAGGCAATGGCTAGGGGCAGTACCATAGGAAATAAAGTAGGGGCGACTACGCCGAGTGTACTAGCAAATATTGACATGATTGCGCTGATAACGAAGACTAAAATCGGTATCATCCAGATAGGTACATTGCTGCTTAGCCATTCTGTTAGCTCGTAAATGACACCTATCTCTACTCCGAGACGAATTAACATACCGACGCCACAAATCATAATGAGCGTATTCCAAGGTATGAGTGCAATCACTGCTTTTTCGTCACCCAACTTTAACAATAGGCTAATCAAAGCAAAAATAATGGCGATAAATCCAATATCAATTCGAGCATTTAAAAACTGAATCGCTGCTACCTGTGGCATGAGTAGATTTAAAATAGGCACAATAAGCACAATAGCCATCATAATAAAAATCAGCATAATAGATTGTTTTTGCTTACTGTCGAAGGGTTCTGGTACTGTCGTTTGAATCTCGATTTTGCTGTTTCTGGCATTGATAAAGCTATAACCGCCCAATAGAATCACAGGTATTACAAAAGTAGCAGCAAAAATTCCTAAAACATAAGTAAAGCTATTGTCGTTCGCAACGCCTGCACCGCGCATTAGCTCCCTAAAAATAACACCGCTTTGTGAGGTGATAAAGTTAGCGCCAGCGAGCGCACCATAATTAACGGATAAGGTAGCAATAACGATATTTAAATTAGTGCGTTTAGACAACAGCAGGATCATCGGTGCCATAGTGGCTAAGACCGTATAATAACCGGCGCCTAAACCTGCGACAATCGTGGCGACAAAGAAAATAACCAAAGGCAAGAATGCTGGAAAGTGACGACATTTATAGATTAGATGACTAGATAACTTTTCTAAAGCGCCGTTAGCGAGAGGAAAGTTATAAAAGAGCGTAACGGCAAAAATAACAAAGAAAATTTTGAGCGGCCATAGCTCAATAATCTCATAAGCTTTTAGTCCCATACCAAAAGAACCGATCAGGTATGAGAATGCGATAGCAAATAGACCAATATTGATTTTGGTGGTATAGCCCAAAATGATACATATCACTATAGCGGCTAGAATATAAAGCGTCACGACTGCTCCTTGGCCTTAACTGTATGAATTCTATAAAAAACCATAGCAGTTTTTACAGAGTAAAGAGCATTACGCTAATGTCGACAAATAGCTTTCAAGACTAGAAAATCGTATAAGTCTTAAAAGCGACTCTAGTTGAGTAGAATGATGCAAAAAAAGGGTACATTAATTAGAGAAGATTGACCATAAAAATCTAGCTAAGACTCAACATTAAAATGATCAGAGATACCTTGTTTTTTGAGGCAAGAACAACGCTTAAAAAGAAATCGGTTAATAAAAACTTTTCCATTACGGTGAAAAAATGATAGAAAATTTCAAGAACTTTAAAATGCCACGATATGAGCAGGTGCGTTGGCATATACAGACATTACTGACAGAGAGTAAATGGGATGAAAGTAGGCCTTTACCTACGGAACAGGAGTTCGCTGATAAATATCAGGTATCTGTAGGAACTGTTCGTAAAGCGGTTGAAAAGTTAGTAGAAGAGGGTGTGTTAATTAAGCAGCAAGGCAAAGGTACTTTTTTAAAGCGCCCAGATTTTGAAAGTTCATTATTAAGGTTTTTTAAGTTCCGTGATAAAGAATCTAGTTATGTAACGCCAACAGGCATAGTCAAAAAAATCATGGTAATAGAAGCTATCGATGATATTAATCAAAAACTAAACCTAGGTAAAAATAAAGCCTTAATTTATATAGAGCGTATTCGTATTGTCGATGACAAAGTCTTGCTGAGTGAAAGAATTTGGCTGCCTAAAAGCCGTTATCAAGCTTTTGTGACTTTAGCTCCTGAAGACTTTGAGAATCTTCTCTATCCGTTTTACTATAAAAAATGCGGTCAGTTTGTATCTTCTGCCGTAGAAACACTGTTTTTTATAACCGATCACAGCGATCCTTATTTGGATAATACTAAACAAGAAAACTTGGTGAAGGTATGTCGCATTGCTAGGAATTTAGAAGGTGATCCTATCGAGTATAGAGAATCATTTGGGCTAGCAGAGAAGTTCAGTTATGAAATTAATATTATTTAGCGGTCAGTAAAGGTAATGAGCTGAAAACTGATAAATGGAGAGTTTGGGACAGAAGTTATCATAGCTAATATTGGTATGCCTTATCTGAACTATCCTAAGCGACAATCATAATATACTGTTTTCTTTGTTGAACTTCTGCTGTAGCAACTAAACTGTCAGCTATAGTCCCAGTGTTTATAGACTTTCTCTATTTCGATTTTATGTTATACCAATAATGATACCAACAAGTGATTTGTAAGTTGCTTAAATTAGTAGCTTTATACAGATGGGCCGTACAGATAGATTCAAATATGTAAAGTAAGCTATCACTCGTAATAGTAATGATCTAAAATACGTGCTATTTTTGCAGACCCTTATTACACAACATGTATTACTTGATACATATCACACCAGCAGTAACTGACTGTCCGCTACACCAACGTAAGGTTAATCATAATGACCCCAGTAATTAGAGTCGCCATCGCCGGTTACGGCAACCTCGGCCGCGGCACCCAAGCCGCTATCAAGCAAAGTCCAGACATGCAATTAGTCTGTGTATTCAGCCGCCGAGATCCTGCCTCCGTTATTCTTATCGACCCAAGCGTGCCCGTATACGCCATGGACGATATTGCACAATACAAAGATAACATAGACGTGCTGATCTTATGTGGCGGCTCCAAGTCTGATTTGCCTGAGCAAGGTCCAGCGTTCGCTAGCTTATTTAATATCGTCGACAGCTTCGATACTCACGCTAAAATCCCTGAGTACTTTGCAGCGCTTGATGTACCTGCTAAGGAAGCGGGTAAAGTTGCCATGTTGTCCGTAGGTTGGGATCCCGGTCTGTTTTCCATCAACCGCTTATACGGTGAAGCCATTTTACCGGTCGGAGAAACCTATACCTTTTGGGGCAAAGGCTTAAGCCAAGGACACTCAGATGCAGTACGCCGCGTGGATGGCGTTAAGTCAGGCGTGCAATATACCATTCCCTCAGAACCTGCCATGGCACGGGTACGTAACGGTGAGCAGCCCACACTTAGCACTCGCGAGAAGCACACCCGCGAATGCTATATCGTGCTGGCAGATGGCGCCGATGCCGATATGGTACGTAACACCATAGTGACTATGCCGGATTATTTTGCCGACTACGACACCGCAGTACACTTTATCGATCAACAAACTTTTGAGCGTGAGCACCGCAAGATGCCCCACGGCGGCTTCGTTATTCGCAGCGGTGTCAGCGGCACTGAGCAAGACAGCAACAACCAAGTGTTGGAGTTTTCATTAAAGCTCGGCAGTAACCCTGAGTTCACCTCTAGCGTGCTCGTGGCCTACGCCCGCGCTACCTATAAGATGAACTTGGCAGGGGAGACCGGTGCGAAAACCGTACTTGACGTCGCACCTGGTTTATTATCGCCTAAGACACCGGCGCAGCTGCGTAAAGAACTGCTGTAAACACTAGCTCTGAATCAGAAACAAAAAAGCTCTGAGCTAAAGACAAAAAGCACCAAGCCATGAAGGCTCGGTGCTTTTTTTGTATTCTAATCTTTGGCGCCGCTACTTTAGTTTGTGCAACAACCTCTACCATGTCAAAGTAGGTCGACCAAATATCGTAATATGACGTTATCTTATATGTATTGATTCTATTAGCTTATAGCTATTCTACAATTAAAAAATGGCAAAGTAAATTTGGATAGTGGTTAACAGTCAGAGCAATTCAAACTGATAACAATCTTACAAAAATCCTTTAATATTTAATCAAGTAGTATTTTGACCTCCAGGTCGTAAACTTATCGTAGCTGCTTTATAGATCAGAGAAACAGATGCTTGGTTTAGAGAAAGAGCCACTGTGATTGCGCTGCTTGAAGCTGTGATGTTAGTATGAAGAGGGGATTTCTAAAGCACACTTACAAATACTGGTCTAAACAAGATCTCAAAATATAAGGATACCGTTATGGGTAGTTTTTCCATTACACATTGGCTAATTTTATTGGTGGTAGTGGTAATCGTATTTGGTACCGCTAAGCTTAAAAATGCTGGCAAAGACTTAGGTGGTGCAGTAAAGGGTTTTAAAGAAGCAGTGAAAGATGAAGAAACTGAGCATGCTTACAAGAAACGTGTGCTTAGCCATGAAAATGATACACAAGCAGGCAGTCAGGTTGATGATATGGAAGTCAGCCCCGTCACCACTTATGATAAGCACAAAGTATGAAGCGCGCCGTTTATAAATAGCGGCACTAAGTAGTCTATTAATATGTGTGACTGTTATGTTTGATATTGGTTTTTCCGAACTACTCTTGTTTAGCGTCATTGCTTTAATCGTATTGGGCCCAGAAAAGCTGCCACAGGCCGCCCGTACAGCTGGGCAATGGTATGCCAAAATGCGTCGTATAGTATCAACACTACAGTCTGAAATAGAGGCTGAGCTTGATCTAGCTGAAACGCGTCAACAAATGCAAAATGAACTTGCGAAAATCCGTCAGACTGAGTCGGATATGAAGCGTGAAATAGCAGAAATGCGCGGCAGTATGCAAAAATTTGAGCATTCACAGAACCAAAGCTTAGACGCTTCACATCAGCCAATTACCTCTTATGATAAAGACCATCAACCGGATACTTCCTCCTCGCTAATTAAACAGGAGGCGGATCAGTGAGCCTATTTAAACGGCAAAAAAGTCGACAAGAAAAGATAGCAGATTTAGGGTTTGAGGCGACAACAGATACAACACAGAATAATGAGTCTGGAGATACGTTAGGTACTCTTGGCGATATGCCTATCACTGAACATTTAATCGAGCTGCGCACGCACTTAATAAAAATATGCGTTGCCGTTTTAATTATATTTTTAGCATTGGTAGGGTTTTCACGCGAGCTTTATAATCTGTTATCAGATCCATTGGTAGCGCAGTTGCCCATCAATTCGACTATGATTGCCACCGACATAACGTCAAACTTTATGGCACCCATTCGCTTAACGGGCTTTGTCGCCGCATTTTTAACCATGCCTTATATCCTGTATCAAATTTGGTCATTTGTGGCTTCCGGCTTATATGAAAACGAGAAAAAAATTGCTATTCCCTTACTACTGTCTTCGATATTTCTATTTTATGCTGGTGTTGCTTTCGCCTACTTTATCGTACTCAAAGGTGTATTGAAATTTTTTATCATGTTCGCTCCACAGAACGTTATACCAATGACCGATATTGACAGTTACCTGAGCTTTTCCCTCAAGCTATTTATGGTGTTTGGACTGACTTTTGAGATTCCAGTGGCCACCTTATTATTGGTAATGGTCGGAATCGTTTCTACTAAAAGTTTAGAAGATAAGCGTCGTTATATCATTGTCGGCTGTTTTGGGGTCGCCGCGGTAGTGACACCGCCTGATGGCGTGTCAATGCTGTTACTAGCGATTCCTATGTGGCTCTTGTTTGAGTTGGGTTTGTTTTTAGCAAAAATATTAATTAGAGATGAAGGAACTACCGTTTTAGCCTCAGGGAATGAAACATTAGAAAGTAGCTAGCAATAGAAAGTACCTAGCAATACCTTAAACACGCCAAATACCTCTCTTTGATAGCTAACTCACTGGCTAAGATAAGCAAATAAAATGGACGACACCAAACTTACTATTCTTTAGATGCTTACTCTAAACTTTCAGTAGATTATGCAAGTTTACTAAAAACACTTGTTTAATGGACACTCGCTGGTAGTGGGGCTTAGATTTTATTATCTAGTTCTCTGATTCAAATAAATTGGTCTCTGATATCTCCCGAGAATTTAAATCTTAATAAGTCGAGACGGGTTCTTCTGTTTCACCACTATTTAACACTTCAGAATCATTACTACGGTTGATACCCACCTCGTCATTTGACATATCTTCGCTGACTATCGCACCATCCTCGGAAACTGCCCCAGTATTCTCAGGCATATCGTTACTTGGCAGAATAGCACTTTCCTCTCGGTTACTATGCATGGGCTCACTGGCCATAGCTATCTCAGCTGCTGCTTCTTGCTCTGATGTTTGTGAGTCAACCTCTAGAGCTGAACCTTCCATCGTTGATTCGTCTTTTTTATCACAAGCACTTAATGTTAATGCCGATGTTGCTAGTATGACAAATAGCCATTTTTTACGGGTGGTGTTTGATTGCTTATTGTCAGGGGATAGTTGGATTATGGTAGCAGTTTTTAGATTTTTATTTATCATATTCATAATGCTCTCAGCTCTCTAGCCTAATTAGTTGTTAATAATTTTTAAAGTTATGCCGTTAGATAAAATGCTAATCAATAAAGTTTAATTAATATCATATAACTATACTAACAATTAAGGGTAGCTACCTTATTAGTTACAGCACAATTATGTTAAAAATTCGTAACTACCTGTCAATGAGCCATGTCTTATGGTTGGTTGAATATAAGTAAGCGCTGATTACCTAAAATAAATAAAGTAATAGCGTAAATGATGATTTATTGATTAGGCTTCCGCACTTAACGCACTCTGAAGTCTTAACCTACTGCTTCATAAGAAGATGCTTACATGCAAACATTCCGCATAAATGCTGGCTTGAAGTCATTATTAGTCTCGATAAACCGGCATAAATTTGGCTAAGAGTTGAGACGTAAATATCAAAAATAAATCATTAATGTTAGAATGGTTTTAAGCTCTACTTCAATCAGTCTACTTTAAATTTTAGGTCACTCTTAATGATGACCGAAGCCGATCAAATAAGGTCAGATATATGCTAATCACAGAGCTGGGATATTTTGCTTTGCTGGTAGCCTTTGTGCTCGCCATATTGCAAGTGATATTACCTACATGGGGTATTTTAAAACACAATGCTGCTATGCAACGGTTAGCGCCGAGTCTAGCTTGGGCACAGTTTTCTATGATGATGCTGTCATTCGTGGGATTGATGGCAGGATTTTATTACAATGACTTCAGTCTAGAATATGTGACCCAGCACTCTAATAGCTTGCTACCGTGGTATTACCGAGTATCAGCGACTTGGGGTGGTCACGAAGGCTCGTTATTGTTATGGATGACTATTCTGGCGACTTGGGCAGCATTAGTCTCCTTATTCAGTCGCGGTTTGCCATTATCTATGCGTGCGCGGGTGTTGGTTATTATGGCTGGCGTGCAGACGATGATGTTAGCGATGCTTATTTTCACCTCATCGCCGTTTAATCGCACCTTGCCTTATCTAATGGTCGATGGTGTAGATCTAAATCCAGTACTACAAGATCCTGGCTTAATCATTCACCCGCCAATGCTATATATGGGTTATGTTGGCATGGTCGTGCCTTTTGCTTTTTGTATGGCGGCATTGTGGGCAGGGAGGCTGGATGCAGTATGGGCACGCTGGTCGCGGCCTTGGACTCAAGCGGCTTGGGGGTTTTTAACGCTAGGCATCGCTCTGGGCTCTTGGTGGGCTTATTATGAGCTTGGCTGGGGTGGCTGGTGGTTTTGGGATCCAGTGGAGAATGCTTCTTTGATGCCATGGCTAGCGGGTACGGCATTATTACATTCATTGGCTGTCACTGAGAAGCGCGGCGTCTTTAAGGCATGGACCATTATGCTGGCCATCTTTACCTTTGCACTGAGTTTGCTAGGTACCTTCCTTGTGCGTTCTGGCGTTATTACTTCTGTGCATTCATTTGCAGCTGATCCAACCCGAGGCCTCGTTATTTTAGTTATTTTAGCGATAGTCATCGGCGGTGGATTAATTATGTTTGCCCTGCGTGGCTGGCAGTTGACTGTTGAAAGTCAATATCGTGCGATCTCTCGTGAGTCTTTTTTAGTCATCAATAACGCTATTATCTTAATAGCGACTTTAGTCGTCCTGCTTGGTACCTTGTATCCTATCATTGCTGATGCCTTTAATTTAGGGCAAGTCTCCGTTGGCGCGCCTTATTTTAATGCTTTATTTGTACCGCTAACGTGGTTAGTAATGCTCGCGATGGGCATGGGCTCGAATATTCGTTGGAAGAAGGACAGTCGACCTTTACTTGGACCGGCATTGATTATCGGTATTAGCAGTGCCGTTTTGGGTGCAATTATCAGCTATTTCGTCTATCCAGTAGCAATGTTTAATATCGCGGTGACTGTCGCGTTGAGTCTATGGGTATTGGCATGGATGTTCGTCGATATTAAAGATAAGACCAAAAATGCTAAAACTCGACTGGCTGGTATTAAACGTCTGAAAAGTAGTTATTGGGGCATGCAGACCGCCCACGTAGGCGTATTAATCGCCGCGATAGGTGTGGCATTTACCTCTAGTATGAGTATTGAAACTGATGTGGCTATGGGTGTCGGCGACAGTGTTCATGTTCAAGGTTATGATTTTGAGGTTAAAGGTTTTACAGAGGTCAAAGGCAGTAACTATGATGCGACCGAAGCCGAAGTCTTCGTCAGTAAAGATGGTCAATCGGTTACAACATTGCGGCCACAAAAACGTACTTACGTGGTGAGTATGATGCCGATGACCGAAGCTGCAATTGATGACCGGCTAAGCCGAGATCTGTATGTCGCGTTAGGTGAACCTATCGCTGAAGACAGTAATCAGTGGGCAATCCGCATCTATGTCAAACCACTTATCCGTTGGATTTGGCTGGGTTCTATTATAATGGTACTTGGTGTAGTGATATCGATGTTAGATCCTCGTTATCGCATCAAACCTAGGAAGCGTTCCAAAATTCTAGAAGATGATCTTGACTATGGTATCTATGAAGACAGGCCTATAGATATAAAGGCTGAGTACATAAAGTCTGAGGTCAAATCAGTCAATAGTTCAGTTACTCAATCAGTAGAGGAGCGCTAAGGTTATGGAAAGTAAACAACTTAAACTGTGGTTTTTGATTCCGCTTATCGTGTTTATTGGTTTCATTATTATGCTTTTTTTTAGACTGGGTAAGCCGACGGAGATCGTGACCAATACAGCACTCGAGCGTCCAGTACCAACTTTTGAGTTGCCACTATTGTCTGATACCAGTCTCATGGTGACAGACTCACAAATGCCAACATCTCCTTATTTAATCAATATTTGGGGTTCATGGTGTCCGACTTGTGTGTATGAGCATCCTTTCTTTTTAGAATTAAAGAAGCGTGGTGTCCATACGGTCGGTGTGAACTATAAAGACGAGATTGGTGATGCGCTTAATTACCTTAATGAGCTTGGCGATCCGTATTTGATGTCTGTGCAAGACTATTCTGGTCAGTTCGCCTTGGATTTAGGTTTGACTGGTGCCCCTGAGACTTTCGTTGTCGATAGCAAGGGCATTATTCGTCAGCATATCGTTGGTGAAGTAAACGAAGAAAATTGGCAAAGTCGGATTAATCCTTGTTTAAAACTTCTACAACAAGAGGCTACTGGTGAAAAGATAGCATCTACCCAAGTTGAAGAGGTGTGCCAATGAACGCTAACAACTCATTATTTTACAGACTAATATTAATCCCAGTTTTTGTGCTTTTTACCTTATTAATAGGAGCGACAAACCTGAGCCATGCGGCTATCGAAGTTTACGACTTTGATTCAAAACGGCAAGAAGCGCAGTACCGCGGCCTAATTGATGAGTTTCGTTGCCCGAAATGCCAAAATCAAAATCTGGCAGGTTCTGATGCACCTATCGCCCAAGATTTAAAGCAAAAAACTTATGATATGGTAAAAGATGGTCGCTCGGACGCTGAGATTCGTCAGTATATGCAAGAGCGCTATGGCGATTTTATTAGTTATAGTCCACCAGTACGTCCATCTACATGGATACTTTGGTTCTTTCCACCACTATTATTAATCTTAATACTGGGCGGCTGGTTTTGGCGCAATCATACTCGTAGTAAAGCTCCTAATAAACGCCCTATTATGCCGAATACAGATATAAGTAGTTCACTAACAGTTAAAGAGCAAGCAGCGTTAGATAGGCTGTTAGCAAGTCGGGAAGAATCAGGTAAGACAACGACAGAGGCAACGATAGACGAAGTTAACCTAACTGAGACTGAGACTGAGACTGAGACTAAGCCCTCTAATCTTAAAACGACGAAACCCAAATCTAATGGGCAAACACGCGATAAAGGAGATTCCTTATGACTGTGTTTTCTACTCTTGTCATATTCATTATTTTTAGCCTATTGGTTGCGCTATTAGCCGCATTGATAGTCATCGTACCGTGGTTGCGCTCAAGCAGAGATGCGCCTGATCCTGTAGACAATCGGCTCATTGATCTCAATGTCGATGTATACAAGTCCAGGTTGCGTGAGCTTGCTGCTGATAAAGCAATAGGTACTATAGATGATGTTCAATATATCGCTCAAAAAATAGAACTTGAGCGCCAGTTATTAGATGCTGAACAAATCGCAACGCCTATGCAGTTGCCTAGTCTAAAAGGACAGTTGGCACTGATAGTCTGTGTGCCAGTATTGGCGATATGTGCTTATGTGCTTTTCAGCGATCGTAGTGATGTGTTTGACTTATGGCGCGCGCAGGATAGAGTGGGTGACGTGTCAGAGGAGCTGCTTTCCGGTAAGATTGACGTGCTACCAGAGTGGGCTTTTGAAGATGGTGCAGGACTTTTCTCGACCATTCAGACCAATGTCCATCGTAATGCTGATGATTCTTACCGTTGGATGGTATTGTCGGAAATATTCTTATCTTTTGAAGAGCCAGAATCGGCTTTAGAAGCACTTTCGAGAGCTTATAGACTGTCCCCTGATGATAAAAATATTGCAGCAGAGTATGCACAGTTAAGCTTTTTAGCGAATGGAGGTAGTCTTGATATCGAGACTCGCCGAGTCTTGGAGGACATCCTGAAAGGTGATCCTGATAATGAGTCAGCACAGATGTTAATGGCAAGGGGCGAGGCGAAAGCAGGTAACTATGAGCAGGCACAAGGCTGGATAGCTAAAATACGTCAGCGTATGGAAAAAAATCCGAGCGATGATAGGCATGCGCTTACTGGCTTGGATGAGTTAACGGTCGATATTGTCAGGCAACAGGCGCAAGCTACTGAAGGTGTAGATATATCTGTCACTGTGAATGCTAAATTACTACCGTTAATAACCGCTGACGATGTATTATTTGTTGCTATTCGCGCCGCTGAAGGTGGGCCTCCCTATGCGGCAAAACGAATACCGATTAGCAGTTTAAAGCAGGGCAATATCAGTTTAAGCCTAAGCAATCTAGACGCAATGATGGCTGATAGAACGCTACAACCTGCACGCGCATCAGGTGAGCAGCTGGTTGTGACCGCGCGCATTAGCCATTCTGGTAATGCTATTTCCGTATCTGGTGATTTATCCTCTAATCCAGTCGTGCTAAAAAGTGACCAGCAACAAGTAAATATTGAAATCAATCAGCAGGTGCCTTAAATGTTAGTCGGAAGTGTTAGATGAAAAATGTTCAAGGTTCAATGTTCAATGTTATATGAGTTTTAATAACAAGATTTTAACGACAGAGCTATTCATTAATTAGAGAGTAGTTAGTATAAAAGCCTAGATCAGAAGCGCCTCGATAATTTCGGGGCGTTTCTTTATAAAAATGAGCAGTTTCAATAGCGTATAGCCATAGATCTCATCCTGCCTTATGCGGCTTGTTTTACGCTACTTAAATGAGCACTCAATTCATAAGTTTTAGGATGTAATGTTGCAGATTAGTTACAGAATATTAAGTATCCATGTTATCATTACAGTTAGTAAGGTATTAAGTTATTTAGCGTTTTATAAAATCTAAACTAAACAATATCCAACTTAAAATAAACTAAACAATAAAAATATAACGACCATTCAAAACAGAGATAAAAATACAAGAAATCGTTTATTTAGCATTCTTATTTGAAATAAAAGCTTTAAATATTACTGTTTTACTACTTGTTAGCCAGCGTGAATATATTTAGAGGTGAACTATGCAACCTGAACAGCAACTAAAAAACCAGCAGCAACCAGTCAGACGCGAATGGCTCAGTGCCTTAGTCATGGCTTTTATTGCCTTACCATTTATAGCGCTGTTATTCATTTGTGCTTATGGTTTCATCATTTGGTTCGGTCAAATGTGGTTCTGGGGACCACCTTCTTAACCTGTTAACTAGCGTCCCGTCAGTAGCTGATATTGTCCAATCGCTAATCTCTAATATTTTCACGCAAAAAATGGACAAATAACCGCCCAAATTGTATGAAATTCAAATGGCTATGAAATACAGTAAGGAATCATCATGAAAGCAATCATGAGTGCAATCAAAAATCTATTTAACTGGCTGCGTCGTCTTCTGTTTAAACCTTCCGCAAAGATCGGACTTGGAATACTTATCATCATCGGCTTTGCGGGTGGAGTTTGGTTCTGGGCAGGGTTTAATGCTGGCATGCAAGCAACAAATACCGAAGAGTTCTGTACTTCTTGTCATACGATGGGTGACAACATGCTACCCGAGCTCAAGAAAACCGTACATTTCAAAAACCGTACTGGCGTTAGGGCAGAGTGTTCAGATTGTCACGTACCCCATGACTTTACGGCGAAAGTTGCGCGTAAAATGCAAGCCTCACGTGAGGTACTGTCACAGTTGATGGGTGATATTGGTACTCGAGAAAAATTTCTTGATCATCGTGTGGTATTAGCGCAACGTGAGTGGGGCCGTTTTAAAGCCAACGATTCTAAAGAGTGTCGCACTTGCCATGATTACGACAGCATGGATTTTGATAAAATGCGCGTCACCTCACAAATGATTATGCGTAGCGCGGCTGAACGTGATGCCAGCTGTCTTGATTGCCACAAAGGGATTGCGCACGAGTTACCAAATACTGAAGGTATGCACAATCCAGCATTTGATTCGCTATTGTCTGAAGCCAGAAGTACCAAAATTAAAGATGGTCAAAACTATTACAACATTGTACCGCAAGATTTATATACCTCAGATGATAGAAAGACTAAAGCAGGTAGTATAGAAATTGCTGCACCTGTTAAAGTGTTGGCGCACAAAGATGGTGGGGTACAAATTGAGCTCGATATGTGGCGCAAAAACAAAGGCTTCGGTCGTGTATGGTATACCAACTTTGGTTTAAATATTCCTGATGCCATTATCGAAAAAGACTTAGCTAGTGATAAGAGTCTCATCACAGCAGGCGAAGCTAAAGAAGATCCGCTGACTGGTCTTGAATGGCAAAAAGTGAAGGCTCAGTTCTGGGTTGCCGAAGGAGGCCTCATGGAGAGTATCGAGCCAGCTTGGGACATTGCTAGCCAGACGTATAGTGATAGCTGTAGTACTTGTCACCGTCAACCAGACCCAAGTGGACACGATGCCAACCAATGGCCAGGCTTATTTAGTGGCATGGTAGGGTTCACTAACTTAGACAATGATAGTGCAGCTATGGTCTTAAAATATCTACAACTGCATTCATCAGATTTTAGAAAGAACCCTCAAGGTAGTGGGTCGCCTGAAAACACGTTCCAAGGTGCTAGACCGTAACTAGAGAAAACAATTAGAGAGATAACTTATGAAAAACATCAATCGCAGACACTTTCTCAAGTCACTAGCTGCTTTAACGGGTACCGCGTTGTTACCGACATCACTACTTGCCGATAACAGTATCGTTACTAGTAAGACTGGGAAAAAACCTGATTTGAGTGGCTGGAAAATGTCCGGTGCACACTGGGGTGCCTTCCGTGCCAATGTTCAGGGTGACAAGCTCGTTGAAGTGCAACCTTTTGAGTTTGATCAGTTCCCGACCGATATTTTGCAGGGTGTGCCTGGCATTATTTATAGCCCATCACGGGTACGTTATCCTATGATTCGGGTTGATTGGTATAAAAACCGTCATAAAAGTGACACGACACAGCGCGGTGATAACCGTTTCGTACGCGTCGGCTGGGATGCTGCTCTAGACATGGTCTATGAAGAGCTTGAGCGTATCCAAAAAGATTACGGTCCTTGGGCGTTGCATACGGCTAACGTTGGCTGGCGGTCAGTAGGACAGATCCACAGTTGTGGTAACCATATGCTACGCGCCGTGGCGATGCATGGACGGAGTGTTGGTACAGCAGGGGATTATTCAACCGGTGCTGGTCAAGTCATTATGCCTTACGTGTTAGGTTCGACTGAGGTGTATTCACAGGGTACATCATGGCCGTTGATTTTAGAAAATTCAAAAGTCATCGTTATGTGGGCGAATGACCCTGTCAAAAACTTACAAGTTGGCTGGAATACAGAAACGCACGAATCTTATGAGTACTTAGAGCAATTACGTACTAAAGTTCGAAATAAAGAGATTGAGGTCATCTGTATTGATCCGGTCAAAAGTAAAACCCAGAACTACCTAGAGTGTGATCATCAATATGTTAACCCACATACTGATGTGGCGTTTATGCTGGCTATTGCGCATACGCTATATACCGAAAAGCTTTATGATGAAAAATTCATTGATGTCTATACTCTCGGCTTCGAAGCGTTTATTCCTTATGTGATGGGTAAAACTGAAGATAAAATCGAGAGAACCCCAGAGTGGGCAGAAAAGATTTGTGGTATCAAAGCGGACCGTATCCGTGAGCTTACCCGCAAAATGGCGAAGAATCGTACCCAGCTTATTTTCGGCTGGGCGATTCAGCGTCAACAGCATGGTGAGCAACCTTATTGGATGGGAGCGATTATCGCTGCTATGCTTGGTCAGTTTGGTCAGCCGGGTGGGGGCATTAGTTATTCGCATCACTATAGCTCATCGGGTGTACCAGCTTCAGGTGCTTCTATGCCGGGTGCGTTCCCGCTAAATCTTGATACTGGTCGTAAGCCTAAGCACGATAACGAAGACTTTAATGGGTATAGCTCTGTTATACCAGTTGCTCGCGCTATTGATTGCTTACTTGAGCCGGGTAAAGTGATTGACTTTAATGGTCACAAAGTTACCCTTCCGCCTTATAAAATGGGTATTTTTTCAGGCTGTAACCAATGGCATCGCCATCAGCAGCGCAACCGTATGAAAGAGGCGTACCGCAAAGTTGAGACAGTCGTTGCGGTCGACTATAACTGGACGGCAACCTGTCGTTTTGCTGACATTGTACTGCCAGCATGTACGCCTTATGAGCGTAATGATATTGATGCTTACGGTACCTATAGTAACCGTGGCGTTATTGCCATGCACAAGCTGATTGACCCGCTTTATCATTCTAAATCAGACTTTGATATTTGGTATGAATTAACTAAGCGCATGAATCGTGAAATCGAATATAGCCGTAATATGAATGAGATGCAGTGGATCGAGCAAATCTACGAAGAGTGCCGTGCTGATAACTTGAAAAAAGAATTTTTCATGCCTGAATTTGCTGAATTCTGGAAAAAAGGCTACGTGCTATTCCCAGAGGGTAAAAACTGGACAAGACATGCTGATTTCCTTGAAGATCCTGAAGTCAACGCCCTTGGCACACCATCAGGCTTTATTGAGATAAGTAGCCGCAAAATTGCCAGTTATGGTTATGATGACTGTAAAGGCCATCCTACCTGGATGGAGAAAATTGAGCGCTCACATGGTGGTCCTGGTTCAGATAAGCATCCACTATGGCTACAATCAGTGCATCCAGATACCCGTCTGCACTCACAAACTTGTGAGTCTGAAGAGCGCCGTGCAACCTATACGGTACAAGGTCGTGAGCCTTGTTACATGGGTCCTGAGGATGCAAAAGCTCGTGGTATCAAAGATGGTGACATTGTGCGTGTCTTTAATGATCGTGGTCAGTTATTGGCTGGTGCAGTTATCTCTGATAACTTTCCACCGGGTATCATTCGTATCCAAGAGGGTGCATGGTATGGACCTACTGGCCCTGAAATCGGTGCGCTAGATACCTATGGTGACCCTAATACGTTAACCATTGATATCGGTACCTCAAGTCTTGCACAAGCGCCTAGTGCCAATACTTGTATCGTCGAGATGGAGAAATTCGTTGGTAAAGCACCAGCAGTGACTTCGTTCGGTGGTCCAAAGTATGTCAATCCAGATGGTAGCTCTGCTGTATCATCCCAAATGGGTTAATATCATTTAGGACAGTAAGTGATAAAAAATGCCTTTGTAAGCCGTATGCGACGTAAATAGCATGTGTGATTTACAAAGGCATTTATTTATATAGACGATCTGTTCTAATGTAGTACTCAATGCCAGTATTTAATAAAAATAAAACCGCTATTTAATAAATGTGTTACTTAATAAATGTGTTACTTAATAAAAGTAGCCACCAATAACACATAAAAGACAGCTTAAATTGGATTTAAAATGAACATAACTGAAGATAAAATCAATATTAATGAAGAATGGCAAGCTGCTAATCCGGCACGTTCTGCACTTTATCGTTGGTTTGCAGATGTTTTCGCGCGTGAGCTTACCTCAACGACCTTAGATGAGTGGCAACAGAATCAAGCTTACGATAGTATTCACGAGGTATTTGTTAGTCTCGGACTTGAGCAATACAGTAATCGCGTGAAAGTCGCCATTGATAATTTGCAGCAATTCCCTAAAGAGCATCGTGCCATTGAGCTTGCCGCAGATTTTGCGCAGATTTTTTTACTGAGTGGTGATGATAGTGCACCGCCTTACGCTTCTTATTATCTGAGCAGTGATAAACATCTTTATGGCAAACCTGCGGCGCATATGATGCGTTTTCTTGATAGCCAGCAGCTAAGCTTACATCCTGAGTTTCGTGAGCCAAATGACCATTTAAGTGTATATTTTATCGTTATGAGCTTATGGATTAATAAAAGTATTGAGCAACAGCTTGATATGGTCAACACGGCACAAGAACAAATCGACTTTCTTGATAGTGCTTTACTCAATTGGCTACCGCAGTTCACTAAATACTGTCAAAAAATCAACGTAAAAACAGATATTTATCCTGCACTTGCTGCTTTGGTAGAGCAGTTTGTCATAGAAGACAGAGCAGCATTAGAAAGCATAGTGAGCTAATGGCTGACTAGCTCGCTCATAGATATTGAGAATCTTAAATACGTTAAGTGGCTATTTTAAGCTCAGTAACGCTAATTTTGCATAGCATTAAGTATCAGTAAGTATAAAGCCATTGATTACTCTTGAGCAACTTCAGCGGTTTATAACCCAGCGTATTCAATGACCTATGTTGTCAAATCCGTAGACATTAACTTGGGAGATTTTATTTACGCAGCCAGACGATAATAATCAAACTACATCTGCCTTGGCGTTTTATAGCCTAAACCCTTTTGAATCTTAGTGCCACTGCGAGCACAGCTCTTGTCTTGCGTCGCTACAAGGCAGTACTTTGCTAATCGCTTCTCATTGTATTCAAGCTCAATGTATTGAGTGATGTCGTTGATGGCTTTGAATCTTGTTTTGTAGTCTTGGTGATATACCAGCTCATTCTTCAATTAAAGATTTTCCGCTACAGCCCATATTTTACGGACAAAAAAAGCCCCAGTCGTTAGACTAGGGCTTTCTAAATATTTGGTAGGCATAAGCAGACTCGAACTGCTGACCTCTACCATGTCAAGGTAGCGCTCTAACCAACTGAGCTATACGCCTATTTAGGTTGAGCATTTTAGCAAATTCTGAGGACTTTGCAAGTCTTTTCTATAACAATATTAACTTATTATTATTATATTGAGTGTTAATCTTGATATCGAGTGATATGGAATATTTTTTGTGTAGTTTTGCTAAATAGTAAGTAAAATTTGTTTATGTTTTATTGTCAGTAAAACAACAAAGCCTAATGGCTAAGTAATATATAACTGCTATCATAATTCTAAAAATAGAGTGGGTATTGCGATAATAATTTCATAGTATTCGTGCTTCGCAAAAACTATATCAAAATAAAATATTGAGGAGGGTGATATGGGTCTATTGGTCGACGGGCAATGGCAGGATAAATGGTATGATACAGAATCGAGCGGTGGACGCTTTGAGCGTGAAGATGCAGGTTTTAGGAACTGGGTAACAGCAGATGGTAGGGCAGGTCCCTCCGGTCATGGCGGCTTCAAAGCAGAAGCCGACCGTTATCATTTATATGTATCTTTGGCGTGTCCTTGGGCACACCGCACCATGATTTACCGCAAGTTAAAAGGCTTGGAAGACATCATTTCGATATCTGTGGTTCATCCATTTATGGGTGATAAAGGTTGGACGTTTGCAGAGGGTGCAGGCGTTATTGCTGATCCTATTGTAAATGCGAGTTATCTATATGAGGTTTATACTGCAGCCAAATCAGACTATACAGGACGGGTGACAGTACCAATATTATGGGATAAAAAAACCAATAGCATCGTCAGCAATGAATCCTCTGAGATTATTCGGATGTTTAACTCAGCTTTTGATAAGGTTGGAGCAGCAGTAGGTGGTTTTTTACCTGCAGAATCCATAGCAGAAATCGATGCGATCAATGCATTTGTTTATGATGCGGTCAATAACGGAGTTTATAAAGCTGGTTTTGCCACTACGGAAGCGGCGTATAAAGAAGCGGTAGTCAAACTATTCGATGCGTTAGATACGCTTGAGGCGCGTTTGGCAGACCAACGTTACCTAATAGATAGCACGATAACTGAGGCGGATTGGCGTTTATTTACGACTTTAGTGCGCTTTGATGCGGTTTATGTCGGACACTTTAAATGTAATATACGTCGTATCGTTGACTATCCGAATCTTTGGGGTTATCTACGTGACTTATATCAAGTACCGGTCGTTAAAGACACGATAAATATGGATCATATTAAAGCGCATTATTACATCAGCCATGCCAATATTAATCCCACTCGTATTGTGCCTGTTGGTCCGGTTATTGACTTTAATGAACCGCATGACCGCAAGCGTTTATAGATTTACTTATTACAATATAAAAAAATCACGACAGCTGATTCATAGCAGCTGGCGTGATAGGTTTGCAGTATAAGCCACAATATGAATAAGCAAAAACATAAATTAGCTAAAATTAAGCATTATTCAACTGTCTTGCTGCTTCTAGAGCAAAATAAGTCAAAATACCATCTGCACCAGCACGGCGGAAGCCAATCAATGATTCTAAAATCACCGCATCTGTTAGCCAACCGTTTTGAATAGCCGCCATATGCATGGCATATTCGCCAGACACTTGATAGGCAAAGGTCGGTACCCCAAAGGTATTTTTAACTTCTCTAATCAAATCTAAGTAGGGTTGACCGGGTTTAATCATGACCATATCAGCGCCTTCATTGATGTCCATGGCCACTTCATGTAGCGCTTCAGCACGGTTACCAAAGTCCATCTGATACTGCTTCTTATGACCACCTTTTAAGTTGCCAGCACTACCGACCGCATCACGGAATGGCCCGTAATAAGCAGAGGCATATTTTGCCGAGTAGGCCATGATAGCGGTATTGACAAAACCTTCTGCCTCAAATGCATCTCGCATGGCTTTGATACGACCATCCATCATGTCGCTAGGGGAGATGATGTCGGCACCGGCGCGGGCGTGTACCAATGCCTGCTTGACCAGTACTTCAACCGTTGCATCGTTAACGACATAGCCACTGTCATCGAGTAAGCCGTCTTGACCGTGTGAGGTATAAGGATCTAATGCCACATCAGTCATCACCACCATCTCTGGAATAGCATCTTTGACAGCTTTGACCGCGCGTGCGCTCAAGCCATTTTCGTCATAAGCCGATTTACCGTCAGGCGTTTTTAGTGAGTTATCAATCACTGGGAAGATGTCGATAGTTGTGACACCTTCTGCTAATAACTCTTTGGCATGTTTAATGAGCAGGTCAATCGATAAGCGCTCAACGCCCGGCATACTCGCGATTGATTGGCGTTGGTTACTACCTTCTAACACAAAAACGGGCGCGATAAAGTGCTTAGGATGCAGCTCAACTTCACGAATCATGGCGCGTACATTGTCGTTATAACGCAGACGACGCAGGCGAGTTTCAGGGAATTGGCGGTTAAAAGTATAAGTCATAATGCTTCCTTTTTTTAGTATCAACAACTTTTGTTTTGGTATTAATATAATACGACTACTATAACCAATAGTAGCTGACGAAAGCAAAAAGCCCTACCAAGTCGGTAGGGCTTTTTGTACTTATCGACTATCAACGTGAGGATAAAGCACCTTCACGAGATTATAGCGCTTTGATCACTTAAGGTTCAACAATCTGCGTGACAGGTACTTGCTCAACGCTGGTTTCTTTCAGAGTAGCCTCTTCAGTTAAGATGCCTACAGCAGCATCGGTTTTACCGTCATTATTGACGTCAACCACAGCAGTAGGTTTAAAGGTGGCTTTTTCTACTGGTTGCGCTTGCTTAATCGCTTGAGCTTCTTGGACAGAAGCAACACGCGCTGAGCTAGCGGCATCGATAGCATTGACCGCTTTTGCTTTATTGCCACCTACGTTAGCCACTTGCACTAAGTTTCTATGTTGCGGCGTAGGAATCACTGTTGGCACATCTAGGTTGGCACCACCACCAAGCGCTTGGTAAAGCTCGACTTGGCTAACGATTTTTTGTAGCTCTAAATCTAAAATACCTTGCTGCGTTGAGAACAGTGAACGCTGTGCATCAAGAACGTCTAGATAGTTAGCAATACCCGCTTTAAAGCGCGCATCTGCAATCTGATACGTTTGTTCAAAGTTGTCTTGCAAACGGTATTGGGCTTCGAGCTGCTCGCCTAAGGTAGCACGCGTTGCCAAGACATCAGAGACCTCGCGGAAAGCGGTTTGAATTGAGCGCTCATAGCCAGCAAGTGTCTGTTCACGTTCAATTTTAGCGACATCGTAGTTGGCATCTAAGCGACCTGCATCAAAGATAGGCACGCTAATGCTTGGACCAAATGACCAGCCAACGGCACCACTTTTGAATAAGTCGTCCAAACTACCACTACTGACGCCAATGCTACTTGCGAGGCTTATAGAAGGATAATAAGACGCGCGTGCTACTTCGATATTAGCACCAGCGGCTTTTAGGTTGTATTCCGCTTGCAACACATCTGGGCGATAGCGCAGCAACTCACTAGGCAAGCCAGCACTAAATATCTTTTGGCTAGTGATATTACTGACAGCTGGGGTTGGAATCAGATTGGTTGGAATCGGTCCACCGACCAAAAACTGCAATGCATTACGTGATTTTAAAATACTGCTTTGCGCACGTAAGACGGCAAGTCTCGCATTTTCAAGTGAGGCACTAGACTGTAATGAAGGCAACTTAGGATCAATACCGGCTTCAAAACGTTTATCAGCGATAAACAGTGATTTCTCACGACTCTCAACCGTTGCTTCCGCCAGTTTCAACTGCGCTAAACTGTAGCTTAAATTGGCATAGCTTTGGGCAATGTTACTAATTAAGCTAATTTGGGTAGCGTCTTTTGCAGCCGTGGTGGCTAAGAAATTCTGCAACGCTTGGTCTTTTAAACTAGAGATCTTACCCCAAAAGTCGAGCTCATAATTGGCAAGACCTAAATTTACGCTATAAGCACCACTAGAGTTTTTATCGCGGCTATTTTGTGCTGAGCGACTGTAGCCACCGCTACCATCGATACTTGGCAAGTCGCGAATATCACTAATTTGATATTGAGCACGTGCTTTTTCAATGGCTAAGCGCGCACTTTCAAAGTCTTTGTTATTTTCAAGACCTAAAGCAATCAGACCTTTTAAACGCTCGTCGCTATAGAAGTTCTGCCAGCGTTGATTGGCAATGCTTGGTTGCTCAGCCGTACTGACGGTTTCCTTATCGAACGCCCCATAGGTTTGTCCGATAGGAATATTAGGCTCAGCAAGGACAGGACGCATATCCGCTTTTGGAATGGTATTACAAGCAGCCATGCTGATCGCTAATGCCGTTAAGCCTATTAAACGACCGCTATTTTGGCTAACGAGGCCCGTCACCGCGCCTGCCTTAGTTGCTGAGGTTGGGGTAACGAAATACCT
>NZ_NEXU01000004.1:0-31946 GCF_002224105.1 Psychrobacter sp. DAB_AL32B
GGAAGTCACGGAATTGCTTAAATTGCTCTTGTGCACTGGCGATTTGAATGTCCAAGCGGTGACGTTCAAAGTCTGTGTTAGGGGCAAGGCCTAAAGCAATCGGACCTTTTGAACGCACGTCGGATTAGAAGTTCTGCCAGCGTTGATTGGCAATGCTTGGTTGCTCAGCCGTACTGACGGTTTCCTTATCGAACGCCCCATAGGTTTGTCCGATAGGAATATTAGGCTCAGCAAGGACAGGACGCATATCCGCTTTTGGAATGGTATTACAAGCAGCCATGCTGATCGCTAATGCCGTTAAGCCTATTAAACGACCGCTATTTTGGCTAACGCGGGCAGTCAAAGAGACTGCCTTAGTTGCTGAGTTGGGGGTAACGAAATAACTAAAACTCATTGTGTATTATCTCCAAAGCTTGCAGGCTGAGAGCTCTTAGAGAGCGTCATGTTTTGCATATCGTCGTCAACATGTATGATCGGTGGCTCATTATACTCTGTTGGTCCAACTGGATTGTCTGGATTATCAGGGTTAGAGCTGTCAGGCGTATTCCCACCATCATTTGGCGGCGTGTCATATTTGTACGGAAACAAGCTACGTACCCAAATATAGAACATCGGAATAAAGAAGATACCTAAGAAGGTAGCAGTGACGACACCACCAACGACACTGGTACCAATCGCGTTTTGACTACCAGAACCAGCACCTGTCGCGATGAATAATGGCACAACACCAAGACCAAAGGCAAGTGAGGTCATAATAATAGGACGCAGACGTTGCCGCGCCGCGGTCATGACGGCCTCTTTTAAGGTATAACCTTCCTCTTGGTGATCCCTCGCAAACTCGATAATCAAGATGGCGTTTTTGGCCGATAGCCCAACCACCGTGAGTAGACCAACTTGTAAGTAAATGTCATTGGATAAGCCACGGAACCAAGTAAACAGCACCGCCCCCAATACCCCAAGTGGAATCACCAATAGTACTGAGAATGGAATTGACCAACTCTCATACAAGGCAGCAAGACATAAGAATACCACTAAGATAGAGACTGCATACAGCATTGGCGCTTGAGCACCTGACTTCTTCTCTTCTAATGATAGACCTGTCCATTCGTAACTGATGCCGTCTGGTAGCTGTTCGACCATCGCTTCCATGGCATCCATCGCTTCACCAGTACTTAGACCAGGAGCAGCGCTACCTTGGATATTCATTGACGCCAAACTATTATAGCGCGTGAGACCCGGTGAACCAGTTTCCCATTTACTACTAGAGAAAGCGTCAAATGAGATCATCTCGTTGCTGTCGTTACGGACATACCATTTACCGATATCATCAGGATTAGTACGGCTACTAGGCTCACCTTGTACAAACACGCGTTTGACACGACCACGATCAACGAAGTCATTAATATAGCTTGAGCCCCACGCGGTTGAGATGACACTGTTAATATTTGCCATGGATAGACCATAAGCAGCGGCTTGCTCTTGGTTAATATCAATTTTAAGCTGCGGTGCATCTTCTTGTCCGTTTGGACGTACACCGGCTACTTGATCGTTTTGAGCAGCCATGCCCAGTAACATATTACGTGCTTCTAACAGACCTTCGTGTCCGACGTTACCGGAGTCTTGAAGCATCAAGTCAAAACCACTAGAGTTACCAAGTCCACTAATTGCTGGTGGGATAATATTAAAAACAGTCGCTTCGTTAATTTGGGTAAAGAAATAACCCTGTGCACGATCAGAGACTGCCCGTGCTGTATTGTCTTCACCTTTACGATCTGCCCAGTCGCTGAGTTTTACGAAGGCGATACCGACGTTTTGTCCTTGTCCTACGAAACTAAAGCCAGCGATGGTAAACGCTGATTCCACATTATCTGGTTCTTGGCCGCTATAATAAGCGCTCACTTTATCTAGCACCGCTTGCGTCTCATTCAGTGTCGAACCAGCGGGGAGCTGTACGGCGGTAAACATAATACCTTGATCTTCTTCTGGTAAGAAAGAGCCAGGAATACGTAAGAATACCACTGCCATAATACCAATAATCGCCGCATAGACAATCAGGTATACCCATTTAAGGCGGAAGCTTTTACCGACGAAGTTTTCATAAGAGCGACTGGTTTTGGTGAAAGAGCGGTTAAACCAACCAAAGAAGCCTTTTTGATTCTCAGAATTACCTTTTTCATGGCTCTTACTACGTTTGAGCAAGGTCACACATAGGGCAGGGGTGAAAATAAGAGCAACTAGAGCTGACAGCACCATACTGGTAATAAGAGTAATGGCGAACTGACGATAGATTACCCCAGTTGAGCCACCAAAGAAGGCCATCGGTACGAATACAGCCGATAAGATAAGCGCGATACCAACAACGATTTTACTAATCTCACCCATCGATTGTATCGTAGCGTCTTTGATAGAGATATTTTGGTCTTCTTCCAATAGCCGCTCGACGTTCTCTACGACGACAATAGCATCATCGACCAGTAGGCCGATGGACAGTACCATGGCAAACATAGTCAGTACGTTGATACTGAACCCTGCAATATACAGTACTGCAAAAGTACCAAGCAGTACCACAGGTACAGCAAGCGTCGGAATAATAGTCGCGCGCCAGTTCTGCAAGAAGATAAACATGACGATAAATACTAATATAATCGCTTCGATTAAGGTCTTGACCACTTGTTCAATAGACAAGCGTACAAATGGGGTCGTGTCATAAGGAATGACTGACTTTAGGCCTGCAGGGAAGTTTGCTTCTAGCTCGGCAACTCGATCACCGACCAATTCGCGAGTTGCAAGCGCGTTAGCACCACTCGCTAGTGAGACAGCAAGGCCAGCGGCTTGTTGGCCATTAAACAAGGCAATCGTACTATAACTTTCACTACCAATTTCAACCTTTGCAACATCGCCTAAGCGTACTTGTGCACCAGAGGTATCGGTTTTTAGTAGGATGTTTTTGAATTCATCAGGCGTTTTTAGATAGCTTTGTACGGTGACCGTTGCATTAATAACTTGTTCATCAGTATCAGCAGGTGCTTGACCTAACTGACCGGCTGATACTTGTGCGTTTTGCGCACGTACCGCGTTGACCACATCGGATGGCACCAAGCTATAGCCACGTAAACGTTCAGGATCGAGCCAAATACGCATGGCGTAAGAGGCACCGAACGCTTGGACTTGACCAACGCCTTCAACACGGCTGAGCTGATCGACGACATTAGAGTTGATATAATCACCGATATCAGCAGGATCCATACTGCCATCTTCGGAGACAAACCCAAACACGGCCAAAAAGCCTTCAGAGGCTTTGTTAACGTTAACGCCTTGACGCTGTACTTGCTCAGGCAGCGAGCTCATTGCCGCTTGTAATTTGTTCTGTACCTGAACCTGTGCGGTATCAGAATCTGTACCGTTCTCAAAGAACAGCTGTACAGAGGCACTACCATTTGAGGCACTCGACGACTTCATGTACATCAAGCCATCAAGCCCTTTCATGCGCTGCTCAATAATCTGTACTACTGAGTTTTCAACGGTTTCAGCGTTAGCACCAGGGTAGCTAGCGCTGACCGTGACGGTTGGTGGCGCAATAGCTGGATACTGCTCAATCGGTAGGTTGATAACCGATATTATCCCGATGAGCATGACTAAAATAGCCATCACCCATGCAAAGATAGGGCGATCAATAAAAAAACGTGACATAGTAAATCCCTAAGTCTTCCTAGCTTTGAATGGAATTATTTGGCGGCTGGTTGTGCCGGTTTGTTGGCAGTTTTACCATCGGTAGACTTATCCATATTTTTTGCAGCTTGCTGTGGTGTTTTAGCAGCAGCCCCTTTTGCAGAAGGCTCAGGGTTTGGATTTTCTAATGGTTTCGCAACGACCTCTTGTTCAGGCTTGACTTTTGCACCACCGATAACGACTACTTTATCGCCAGCTTGAAGGCCGTCAGTGATCACCCATTGCCCTTTATAGGTACCATTAATCGTGACAGGACGAACTTGGATTTTATTGTTTTCATCAACGATATAAACTTGCGTTTCACTCTTGGTCGAGCGCATCACTGCGCTTTGTGGTACGAGTGCTGCATTGGTAATCACACTTTGGGTCAAGCGGGCGCTAACATACATACCTGGCAATAAGATATTGCTGTTATTCGGGAATACCGCACGTAATGTCACTGCCCCTGTAGACTCATCAACTTTCGCTTCTGATAACGCCAACTCGCCGCGTACAGGATACGTTGAGCCATCCTCTAACACCAATTCAACCGAGCTCATTCCTGCCTGAGCTTTGCCAGCAGAAATTTGCTGACGCAATTTTAGTAGCTCAGAAGAGGATTGACTGATATCAACATAGATAGGATCTAGGCGTGAGATAGTAACCAAAGGAGTAGGTTGACCAGAGCTGACCAATGTACCAGCGGTAACGCTAGAGCGATCAGTACGACCTGAGATAGGTGCGCGTACGATCGTACGATTCAGATCTAAGGTACTGGCTTGTAGGCTGGCCTTAGCCGTTTGGATACCTGCTTTTGCGCTTTCAATACCCGCTTGCGATTGACCGATAGCAGCATTAGCACTTTGTACAGCGGCCTGCGCAGTACGTACGGCGGTTTGTGCTTGGTCGTACTGCTGCTTTGAGATGGCATCGATAGCAACCAACCCTTGCAGACGTTGTAAGTCGTTTTGTGCTTGTGATAGCGACGCTTGACGGCTGGCTAACTCCGCTTTTGCATTGGCATTATTAGCCAAAGCTGTCTGATAGTTGGCTTCGGCTTGTGCTATCGCCGCCTGACCACTGGTGATAGACGTTGCGTAGTTGTCAGTATTAATACGATATAAAGGTTGGTCTTTTTTGACGTTGCTGCCCTCACGGAACAACACTTCGTCGATAATTCCGTTTACTTGTGGGCGAACGTCTGCGGTTTGGTATGCCGTTGTGCGTCCAGCAAAAGTCTGTACTTGTGGTACGGTAACAAAGGTCACAGTTTGGACGTTGACGACGGAGGGCGGCATTTGTTGCTGTGCGGCCGCTGCACCATCGGCGTCCTCTTTTTTGTCACAGCCAACCAGTACAGCTCCAGATAGTACAGTTGCTATTACAAGCGCAAGATAAGAATGCTTCATCAATGTCCTCGACAATATAAGTATTACATAATAATAAATAGTGACAGTATAAAAAGTTTATGGATAAATCTTAACGTATGAGATATAAAAAATAATATGCATTTACCGCCGCCAAAGTATGTCGGCCGTTAAATGCGCAATAACCGGATAAGTAAATTTAATTTAATGAATTATTATAAACTATAGGGTATACCCCACAGTCAAGGCACAAAAAACCAATTGCACCTCATATAACCATCTTTTAGTATGATAAATGCCCGTGACATATCGGAAACACAAGCACAACATCAAAATTACATTACAAAGTTCATCGTGGTTGATGAAATACAATATTGTTAATTTTTGTTTTTTTTGATGAGATTGAGGAATATTAGTAGAAAAATCATCCCAAAGCATCAGCTGTTCAGAAAAAACTGGCTTTAGCAATACTTAATTATGAACCCTGAAATATTAGCGAATAATAAATCGAATTAGATTGGTTTTAGTATTAATGACAATCACAAAAAGTAGGATGACAGCGTTGTTATCATACTTGTTTATGATAACGACGCTGCACTTAAAGGTAATAACTTAAGCGCACAGTTATCTTTGTGGTTTTAACCATAAATAGCGGCTCATTATAATAAACGTGCGCTGGCAAGTTCAGTCAATTGATACAGTCCTTGACGATAGCGATTGTCAGGTAAGCTACTCAGTGCTTGTTGCGCAAGTTTGGTTTCTTCTAAAGCACGTTGTTTACAGTAATCAAGCGAGCCTGAATGACGTACTAGCGCAATCAATTGTTCTGCATTTGGGGTTTTACCCGTTTGCACCGCAATACGTAATTGCTCATAACCTTCTTTATTACTGTCTTTTAATAACTCAAGTGCTTTAATAGTAGGCAAAGTAGGTTTACCTTCTGCCAAATCATCGCCGAGGTTTTTACCCATCAATTCACTATCGCCATTATAATCGAGCACATCATCAACGATCTGAAAGGCATTACCAAAGTGCTGACCGAAATCAGCTAGCGCTTGCAAGTGCTGCGTTTGATCTTGCAAAATCGCTGCGCCTTGGGTTGCCATCATGAATAACCGTGAAGTCTTACCATCAATAATATTTAGATAATCTTCTTCAGTTGCTTCAGGATTGTGCTGATGTTGAAGCTGCAATACTTCGCCCTCAGCAATATCACAAGTGCCATCTGAGAACACCTGCAATAATGGTAAGCTTTGAAAACCCACCAACAAGTTAAAGGCGCGGGCAATCAGATAGTCGCCGACCAGCACCGCTGTCGCATTGTCCCAAGTGGCATTAGCAGTTGGTTTACCACGGCGCTGTCCTGATTCATCAATGACATCATCATGTACCAACGTTGCCGTATGTAACATCTCAGTAATCGCCGCCAAATGCATGGCTTGCTGTGATGGCTCGTCATTGAACATCCGTGCACACAACAGAGTAATTAAGGGGCGCATACGTTTGCCGCCCGCATTAATCACGTGCTGTGATACATTCATCACCAACTTAACTTTGGAATTAAGACTACCAAAGACTTGTTTATCCATAATTTCAAAATCATCAGCAACAATGCTTTGAATATCAGCATAGCTTGGTGCTGTTGATAAATTGATCGATGGCGTAGTGGATAGTGGAGCTGCAGCGTTAGATAGAGAAGTACGGGTCATAGTGAATAATCATACCAATGAAAATAAAGAATGTTTTAATAGCTATTTATGGTCAAGCTATCGTTTTATGCATAATAGCATAGCTGTCTATATAAATTGTTGATTTAAGTATAGCAGAATGAAGGGTATAGCTTTAGATTCTAGCTAATATAGCTTGATTTATAAGGGCACAAGATAAAATACAACTGATTAGAATGCATTAATCTATGAGTTGAATAAACAATAATTTATTAACAATGAGCGCTTGCCTATAAAAAACTGTAAGTATCTGATTAGATAAGTTATAATAGCCGCTGTTGGATTTTAACCAATATTCTTGCTTGTTATTAGGCGGTCTGTATTAATAGCGATATACATTACGCTGGTTAATCAATGACATTGCGTTTGATATGAGCGTAGGCTGTTGGTATTACCACCACACAAAAACAAGAGACGCGGCTTGCTTTTATGAGCAAAAAGCCGTAAAATCTTGCCTTTAATTTTTCCCTGTCGTGTTCGTCGTCGAAGTGTTGGTATGATATCAGCCACGGCACACGGGTTAAACGGAGTCATACAATGTACGCAGTAATCAAAACTGGTGGTAAACAGCACCGTGTAGTCGTCGATGAGTTGCTTAAAGTTGAGCTACTTAAAGCAGAAACAGGCGCAACGATCAAATTCGAAGACGTGTTGATGATTGTTGACGGTGAAACTGTCAAAATCGGTCAACCTATCGTTGAAGGTGCTAGCGTTGAAGTTGAAGTTGTTGAGCATGGTCGCGGCGAAAAAATCCGTATCGTCAAGCACAACCGTCGTAAGCATTACCACAAAGAGCAAGGTCACCGCCAATGGTATACCTTGTTAAAAATCAAAGCGATTAATGCTTAATTAACGATTATCAATTTATTGATAATTAATAACGCACTAAAAGCTTAAGAGTTGTCGCATTAGCGATAAGTCACATTAACAAGGAGATTTTCTCATGGCACATAAAAAAGCTGCCGGTTCAAGCCGTAATGGTCGTGATTCAAACCCAAAAATGCTCGGCGTAAAAATCTTTGGCGGTCAAGCCATCGTCGCTGGTAACATCATCGTTCGTCAACGTGGTACAGAATTCCACGCCGGCGAAGGTGTTGGCATGGGTCGTGACCATACTTTATTTGCACTAAATGACGGTGTGGTAAAGTTTGCGACTAAAGGTAAATTCAACCGTCGTTATGTGATGGTTGAAAGCGCCTAGTTGCCCATCTAGGTTTTTTTATCTTTTGGATAAAATAACTTGATGACTAAAAAAAGCCCTTATTACCAGTTGGTAGTAAGGGCTTTTTTATTCTATAAACTATAGTTGATCGAATTTTAAAAGAATACAGTGCTGCTGGGATCAGTTTTTTGTAGCCTCTGTCTGCGTAGGCACAGCAAGCAAGAAAAATTTATCCCAATAGCGCGTTATAATATTCGTACTTCTTTTATTTAGGACTGACTATATTATAAGTAAAAGCTAAAAATTTATGAATGCCATTTATATGAAAAGCATTCAAAAATACGGTAAATACTGTTTCTTACAGTGTAATTGCAATGGTTACAAGCGTGTATGGCAGCGGTAGTAAAGATTGCAAATCATGACTAGGCGCGTAATAAAAAAACTGGCACACTGTCTTCATTGTTTTATCACACCGATTTTATACTTGTGAGATAAACATTTACCGAAAACAAAAATTTAATAAAACGTTTTATTTTTTATGCTATTTTGCATTTTGAGAGAGGATTTATAATGACTTTATTGACCAATCAATCGATTAAACAGACAACAACTCTAAAACAAAAAGTAATGGGCGGTGCTCTAGCTGGTATTTTGATGACCACGCTTGGCGTTGCAGCACCTATGATGGCATTAACACAATCTGCCCATGCTGCGCCTGCTAGTAATTTAACAGCAGCCAAGAATTTAAATAAGCTTTTAACCAATACCAAGAGCATGACTGCTAATTTTAGCCAAACCACTAAGGGTGCTAACAGTGGTACTTTCACTGGTACGATGAGTGTGCAACGACCAAATAATTTCCGTTGGGAAACCAAATCACCATCAGAGCAGCTGATTGTGGCTAATGGTAGCTCAATGTGGGTTTATGATAAGGACTTAGAGCAAGCGACCAAGCAAAATGTAGATAGCCAAGTCGGTAATACACCAGCGCTACTACTATCAGGTGATCCAAGTAAGATTGATAAAAACTTTAAAATCACTCAGCCATACGCCAATAAAAACTACTATGTGCTGTATCCGAAATCTGACAGCGCCAGCTTTAAGAGTTTATCAATGAGCTTTAGCGGCGGTAAGCCAGTGATGATGGTATTAAATGACAGTTTGGGACAAACCACTTCTATCAAGTTTAGCAGCATTAAATTGAACCCGAGCATCAGCAGCAGTCAGTTTAAGTTCACACCACCAAAAGGTGTTGATATCATTAATCAATAAAAGTTAATCAATTATAAGTATCGCTAAGTGATATTTAATCTATAAAAAAGACAGATCCTACAGGATCTGTCTTTTTTTGGGTATAAATAGGCTATTAAATTTCAAATAATTTTTTTACTAAGATATTTTTATTCAACTTTTAAATTATAGCTGCTGATTTTCCAGATGTTAAGCTTCAAAAGGCTAAGCTTCAAAAGGCTAAGCTTCAAAAGGCTAGGTTTCCATAACCTAAGACATAGATTTAATGGCGTCTATATCTGGCATCGGTGGTAGCTCATCTAAATGGCTCAGACCAAAGGCATCTAAGAATTGTGCTGTAGTATGCAACAAAGCAGGGCGCCCCAACGTATCTTTATAGCCGTTCTCTTCGATCCAACCTTTATCAAATAATTGGCGTAAGATATTGCTTGAAAGCGTGACACCGCGCACATGTTCTATGTCGCTGCGTGTCACAGGTTGCTTGTAGGCAATCACGCTCAGTGTCTCAAGTAACGCTTGGCTTAGGCGTTCTTGACGTTGTGGAAAGACGCTCTGGATTAAGGCACTATAGCTATCAGCGATTTGCAATCGATAACCACTGGCCGTTTCATGTAAACTTAGTACACCAGTGTCTAAGCGTTGTTGTAGTAACTCTAGTGCCTGATTTAACGTCTTAGTAGACAGTGAAAGGTGTTTTTTTAGGGTGTTAGCGGTCAATGGAGATTCTGAGGCATGTAATAGCACTTCAATATGTTTGCTGACTATATTGAGCTGCTGTAGCTCTTTATCCACCGAAGAAGGTGAGGTTGCTGATTGTGGAGCTATGTCTTTCATTGTTTTTTCTTTATTAGGGTCACTTTATTGAGATAACTTTGATTAAGCCAATGCAAATTAAACTAACCACTGTAACGTTAATTTTCCGAGGTGGTTGTCAGTATTAAACAGATTACCATCAGCGTTATTTGCTGTGCTAGTGTTAGTGCTACTATCGATATCAGTATTGACCACACCAATCAGTTGACGCTTCATTAGTTCAAGCACCGCAACAAAGCTGACGACCACGCCTATTTTACCTTGAGCTTTATCTAATAGCTCATAAAAGGAGCGGGCACCATCCGTACTTAGCTGCCGACTAATACTGGCAATACGATCAGCAAGGGGCACAGCGTCAACCTTAATGGTATGCATCTGATAATCTGGTTGTAGCTGCATTTTAAATAAGCTATCAATCAATAATGTCGGTGAATAGTTTGGCAGCTCTGCATTCATAACATCTTGGCTAGGCATGCTAACCATCGCTAAAAATACATCGCGCTCAAGTCGGACTAAATTGTCCAAACGCTGACTGGCAGCTTTGATTTGGGCATATTCCTCAAGGCGCTCAATCAGTTCGGCTTTTGGATCGCGTTCATCGGTAGGCGTTTCTGGCTTAGGTAATAGCAGCTCGGTTTTGATCGCAATTAACGTCGACGCCATCAGCAGATAATCACCGGCTAATTCAAAATGCGCGGTATCCAATTCACTAATATAAGCCAAATACTGCTCCGTGATGGGCAGTATTGGCATTTGGGTCAAATCAACGTTGTTTTTTTTGACCAGATACAATAAAAAATCTAGCGGCCCTGCAAACTGCTCTAGCCAAATGGCAAACGCTTGCGGCGGCACATATAGATCTTCTGGCAAATGCTGTACCGGCGTTTGATAAATGCGCAGCGACATATCATGAATATCAGCCTCAACCGATGTGGGGCTGATGCTACTTACTAGTGTTTTTGATTCAGCCCGTTGGTATGAGGTTAGTCGCATAAGTTAAAATCTATCTTGATTACCATGAACAAACGATCATTTAAGTTTGGCAAGGGGACGGATACCAATAGCGCGGCGGGTCTTATCTAATTGTTTGCGACTATGACGACGGGCTTTTTCTGCGCCCAATTGTAAGATTTCTTCTAACTCTTTTGGATTGGCCATGAGTTCCTGATAGCGCGCGCGGAATGGCGCAATCTCAGTATTTATTTTTTCAAACAAGGCTTGCTTAGCATCGCCCCAACCGATACCTGCAGCAAATTGTGCGCGCATATCAGCGATTTCTTGCGGAGTTGCAAAGGCTTTATAAATCTCAAAAACAGCCGAATCGTCAGGATCTTTTGGCTCATCAGGTAATTGTGAGTTGGTGACAATTTTCATGATGGCTTTATGCATCTGTTTTTCGGGGCTTACTTGCGGATTAGGCTCACCAAATAGGGGGATTGTATTGCTATAGCTTTTACTCATCTTACGACCATCGAGACCAGTCAATAACGGGATATTGTCATCAACGACAGCAGACGGTAGCGTAAATAAGGTTTTATATCGATGGTTAAAAGTACCCGCAATATCACGTGCCATCTCGATATGCTGAATTTGGTCACGCCCAACAGGCACGTGAGTGGCGTTAAACATCAATATATCTGCTGCCATGAGGACTGGATAGCCAAACAGACCCATGTTGATACCTTGGTCAGGATCGACATCTTCCTTTTCCATATTGATATCGACAGCGGCTTTATAAGCATGGGCACGATTCATCAAGCCTTTTGCGCATGAGCAGTTTAAAACCCAAGCAAGCTCTGGTATTTCAGGGACATCTGATTGACGATAAAAAGTCACACGCTCAGGATCAAGACCACAGGCAATCCAAGTTGCCGCAATGGCTTTGGTGGATTCATGGATAATAGCAGGGTCATAGCAGCCGATAATGCCATGATAGTCTGCCAAAAAGAAAAACGCTTCATCATCGCTATTTTGAATAGATTGAATTGCTGGACGAATCGCGCCAACGTAATTACCCAAATGTAGAGTACCGGTTGGTTTGATGCCAGTTAAAACACGCTTAACGATGGCTGGTGTATCAGAGGTTTGCGAGTTAGAAGAGGTATTGTTATTATTCATGAAAAATCCGTTATTTATTTATAAAATTTTTGTTTAACAAATTATTATAACTGTATGGTTATTGATGTGGCTATTTATGTGTTGGTAGTAGCACAAAATATTAGCCGCAAAGTATAGCAAATTTTCCCAGTAATTTTCTTGGCAATAAAAGCTTACTTATAGATATCAGTACGACCATCAGGAGCATTTTTGAAGCGGCGATGGAACCACATCCACTGGGTTGGATCAATACGAATCAGACCTTCTAAAATCTCATTTACACGCGTAGCATCCGCGATTTCATCATTGCTTGGATAGTTATCCAACTCTGGCGTAATGGTTAGATGATAATGCGGACGTTTACCTCTGGGTAAATTATCTGGCGTCTGCCGGTAAGTATGTAAGGCCATTATCGCTGGTAGCTTGTTATCATTACTGACTACTGTAGCCAGTCGCCGTGTTGCGGTAATAGTCGCTGCTGGTACGCCAAAAAATGGCGCCATAACGCCGTGTTTAAGACCATAGTCTTGGTCAGGCGAATACCAAACGATATGTCCCTCTTTAATAAGATTGACTAAACCACGCATATTACGGCTAGAAATCAGCTTGCCAAATACGGGAGCGCGGCCGTTATAAATAAACCAATCAAGTAGGGCATTGTTCTGTGGTCGATACATACCATCCATAGGGAAAAACTGGGTGCATAGCATGGCGCCTAGATCGAGCATCGTATAATGCGCCCCCAGTAAAATAACGGGACGGCCATCGTTTTGAGCATTGATCACATGCTGTAGCCCAGAGATAGATACGGTACGGGTAAATATATTAGGACGGAACCAGGTGCATAGAGTTTCAAATACGCCGATACCTTGGTTAACAAAAACTTGCTTCGCCATTAGCTCACGCTCAGCTTCTGGCTTGTCAGGAAATGCCAACCTGAGATTAATCAGCGTATCACGCCGCCGTGTACCTGCTACTTTATAGATTAAAATACCAAGCTTACGACCCAGCCAAAATTGCCAACGTAATGGTAGATAGGCTAATGGCACAATGATGGCCATGAGTAGCCATATGCCCCAGTATTTAGGCAATAAAAACTGCCATTCAAAGGGTTTTTTATCTATTTGCCCGATTCGTTTATGGTTTTGCTTAATCGTTGGCATGCCATCAGGAATGGCGGGTGATTTAGCAGGCTTGCCATGCATTGCCGCCTTAGGTGGTGGCATGCTTGTTTTTGAATCAGACTTACTGGGATCAAACTGTTCAGGCGCTTTCATAAGATCGTTACTAATAATGAAAAGTTATGATTATGATGGGGTAGTAGGCTTTACTTTGCAAGGTAATTTACGCACTGTCATTAGAGGCTAATTGACAAGGTGGTTTTTTATAAAAAGCAGTTATGTATAAATAATCATGATACATAAAAAAGTATCATAAATAAAAGTATCACCCATAAAAAAACCTTACAAGCTGTGACCAGCTTATAAGGTTTTGCAAATCTACTCTTTGTTTTAATGCTTTTACTGTTGCTCTGAGATAAAGACAACAGCAGCAAGAAAATAAGAGATAGCTTTGATTAACGTTTTGAGAATTGTGGACGTTTACGTGCTTTACGTAGGCCCAATTTCTTACGTTCAACTTGACGTGAGTCACGAGTAACAAAACCAGCAGCTTTTAGTGCAGGCTTGTTAGTCTCATCGAGCTCAACTAACGCACGAGTAATACCGTGGCGAATAGCGCCCGCTTGACCACTGATACCACCACCTTTTACAGTGACGTATAAGTCGTAAGCAGTAGGCGAGTCAAGTAGCTCTAATGGCTGACGAACAACCATGCGTGAAGTTTCACGGCTGAAATATTCATCAAGTGGCTTACCGTTAACGATAATGCTACCAGTACCTTTAGCTAAAAAGACACGAGCAGTAGACGTCTTGCGGCGACCAGTTCCGTAATTGCGTTCCATAAGTATATCCTTAGATGTCTAGTTCTTTAGGTTGCTGAGCTTCATGTGGATGTTCAGTACCCGCATATAGTTTCAGCTTCTTGATCATCGCATAGCCAAGAGGACCCTTTGGAAGCATACCCTTAACCGCTTTGTGTAGAACATCTTCAGGCTTACGTGCAATCAGCTTTGTGAAGTTGGTTTCTTTGATACCGCCTGGGTAACCACTGTGACGATAGTATTTTTTATCTTGCGCTTTTTTACCCGTTACCGCGATTTTTTCGGCATTGATGACGACAATGAAGTCACCAGTGTCAACGTGCGGGGTATAACAAGTCTTATGCTTACCGCGTAAGCGACTAGCAATTTGCGTGGCTAAGCGACCAAGAGTTTTGCCGTCAGCATCTACGACAAACCAGTCATGGGTCACTTCAGCTGGTTTTGCACTAAGTGTTTTCATGATAAAACCTTAAAATTAAAATTCGTTGAGAGTTTAGCTTGGGAACGGGGCTCTCAAAAAACAGACTGCACATTATAAGCAGTAGCGCCTACGCTTGCAAGCTGCATTGGGGTTTATTTTCGCCTTATATACATTAAACTGCAGCGTTGGGCCAGTTTTTCAGCGGTTTTAAACATTTTTTACATTTATTAATCGATTTCTTTAACCAGACAATTATGACGATGATAGTCGATAAAGTCCAGCAACAACTTGTCCAACCTTAGTCTGTTTCAGGCACTCAAAACCCAATACTCCTTGGCTAATGCTTTTTTGAGCGAACGAGTTTTCGTCAAGCTTAGCAGCCAGCTCGCTCAATTGTTCCTCTAACGCTTTATCTGCTTCCAAATAAATCAGCGTTTCTGTATTGATTAATGCCTGCGTAATAAGGGTGGTCAAAATAGGTTGCCACAACTCTTCTGCATAAGGCGGATCGATAAATACCACATCAAAATGGCGCTGATTTAGCGGGTTTTGAGTCAAAACTTGCTCGGCTGCACCTTGAATGATTTGATAAGTAGTTGGGTCAAGGCGTAATTGTTCGGCACTTTGACGTAGCATTTGACTTTGAGCGGCGCTCATTTCTATAAAAGTGCAATGTGCCGCCCCACGTGATAAGGATTCGAAACCTAAGACGCCGCTACCTGCGCAGCTATCGAGTACGTGAGCGCTGTGCATATCGGCAATTAACCAGTTAAACAAGGTCTCACGTAGGCGATCTGGGGTTGGTCGTAAGCCATCAGCATCAATAAAATTCACAGTACGGCGCTTAAACTGACCGCCAATGATACGCACATCACCAGCAGCAGCGTGTTTCGCTTTATGGTTTGGGTTAGGCTTACGCGTGCTTGAGGTCTTTTTCATCATTTTTTCTTAGCTGCCTAATTGATACTCAATATTTTACTCAGCGCTTGCTGTGGTCGTAGCAGCTTGAATTTGTTCTTTCTGTTTTTCTTCTTGCTTTGCTTTTTCTGCTTCTAATGCTTTGTCTTCTTTATCACGTATAGCATCACGCATCAATTTTTCAAAGGATTTTTGGCGCTTAATAACTTTTAACTGATCAGCAGTTGGCGGCAAGATAGGGTTAGATTTGCGTTGTAATACCCAATAGTCAAATAAAGCGCGTCCAATAGGGGCAGCAACGACACTACCACCACCGCCGTTTTCGACCAATACCGCTAGGGCAATTTCGGGGTCTTCTACTGGTGCAAAACCATTGAACCATGCGTGATCCCAGTGGCGCTTATCCAGCGCGGATTTATTATAGCTTTTACCCTGAGCAATTGATTTTACCTGTGCGGTACCCGTTTTGCCGGCGATACGATAGCGCGGCGTATAGATGCCACGTCCAGTACCTGCTTTGACCGTTTGTTCCATGGCATCATGCATGCGTAGCCAGTCAGATGGTTTGCCATTATAATCAATCTTGCCATCCGGTTTGGTGATGACGTCGACTGCCGCTGCACCGTCGCTACTTTTTAACAAGTGCGGAGTAATATGATTACCTTGATTCGCGGTCATGGCAGTTGCATTAGCGATCTGTAGGGGCGTCGCTAAGAAATAACCTTGACCGATACTAACCGAGATAGTTTCACCTGGTAACCAGCCTTTATCGTAGGTGTCTTTTTTCCATTTTGGTGATGGCATAATCCCAGGTTTTTCATTGGGCAAGTCAATACCGGTTTCTTCACCGAAACCAAAACGCACCATCCAGTCATGCAAGCGCTGAATGCCCATCTCATAAGCCAGTTTATAATAATAAGTATCCACCGACATCACGATAGATTTTTTTAGATCGACGGTACCGTGACCGCCTTTTTTCCAATCGCGAAAACGGTGTGAATCCCCAGGCAAACTAAAATAACCAGGATCATAAATAGTGGTTTCCCAATTACGTAGACCGTAATGAATACCACCTAAGGCTTCAAAGGGTTTGATGGTCGAGCCAGGGGGATAAGTACCTTGTAGGGCGCGGTTATATAGTGGCTGATCAAGGTCTTCGCGCAGATTGCCATAGTCTTTAAAAGAGATGCCGGAGATAAAAGGGTTGGGGTCATAGCTTGGGTTACTAACAAACGCTAATACGTCGCCGTTTTTTGGATCTATCGCCACAATCGCGCCGCGACGACCGTCAAGCTGCTGCTGGGCCACAGTCTGTAAGCCATAGTCTAAGCTTAGGGTAATATCATTACCGGCGATCGGTGGCTTGGTATCGAGTTGACGTAGGATATTGCCATACGCATCGGTTTCTACCGACTGATAACCTGGTTGCCCAAGTAAAATATCTTCATAAAAATCTTCGATGCCAATCTTGCCGATAAGATCGGTACCGGCATAGCGATCCTTATTTATTTGCTTAGACTCTTTGTCGTTGATGCGTCCCACATAGCCGATAACGTGTGCGAACAGTTCATCATAAGGGTAGGAGCGCGTCAGCTTACTTTGGATACTGACCCCGCGAAAGAAAGGTTTGCGTTCACTAAACTGCGCCAATTGCGCATCGGTTAAGTCAATCTTGATCGTCACTGGATCATTTTTACTTTTACTTAGCCGCGCTAGAATGTCGGTAATATTTTCATCCGTCAGATCAAAAATAGGCGCCAGTAAATTTAAGGTGCGCTCTGGGTTTTCAACTTCATCAGGACTTAGCATGGCGGTAAATACAGGCTGATTGTCCGCAAGAATGATTCCATTACGATCATAAATATAGCCACGGCTTGGCGGGGCAGAAATCAGCTTAATGCGATTATTATCCGCTTGGGTGGTGTATTTATCGTGGGCATACACTTGTAAATAACCATAACGCATTATTAAACCCATCAAACCCAAAAACATCAATAATCCAAGGATAACAATTCGACTGGTAAAAATACTGTTGACCTGTTCGGTATCGGGAGTTAGCGGTTTTTTCATATAAAGTCAGTACCCAGACGGTCGGTGAATCGATAAATCAGAAGGAGAGGGATTAAAGGAGATATGGGTTAAATAAAAGCCGGCTATATTAAGTCTGCTTAAGGTCAAGTCTCGTTAAGCCAAAGCGAGGTGAGCATAAAGGATAAGCTAAAGAATTTCAATAACATAGCGCGATATAATGTCAATTAATTTGCATTCATTTATTTGCTGATATTCAGCGAAATTTAACCGTAAATTATAACAGAACAAATGCTATGGCGCAGTACCCAGTCATTTATTTTGTCGCTGACACTATTGTTAGCATTGAGGCTGCTGTCATTGACAGCACTGGCAGATTATCTTAAGGGTTTTATGAGTGAGGGGCGCGTGCAAAACGTGTCATCTCTAGTCACAACTTGCCTAGGGTCTAACTGTGCTAATGGGTGGCAAGTATGCTAAAATCAGGCGATTTATTTTATAATAACTATTAGAGATAGAGCCTCTTTTTGCTGAGCGTTCTTAATCTGCTAAGGATATTTGGTTAGCATCGACCATCATCACGGCAAGGATAAATAAAGTCATGGATGTAACTTCATTGTGGCAGACGATAGCTGAGCACCCCGAGTTTTTTGCTATGCTGACCATTCCACCGGTGACAGCATTTGTGACTTGGATCCATGTGTGGATGGCACTGAAAATGCTGTTCTATCCGATTAAGTTCTGGGGTATTCGTATTCCGAACTTCCCATTTTTTGGGCTACCGGGAATCGGTTGGCAAGGTATTGTCCCAAGAAAAGCGGGCAAGATATCAGGGGTTATCGTTGATCAGACGCTCTCTAAGCTTGGCTCGCTTGATGAGTTTTTTAAAGCGATGGAGCCGGAGCAGATGGCGGTATTTATCACTGATACGGTTGATGGAAATCTCGAAGACTTGATTGATGAGATTATGCTCGACCATTCACCAGCGCTGTGGGGCAATCTTCCTTATGCACTCAAGCGCCGTGTGTATGCCCAAGCACACCAAGAGCTGCCGAGTATTATGCAATCTTTGGTGACTGACTTGACTTATCATGTCGAAGATTTAGTCGATATGCGCAAGATGATTGTCAATAAAATGGAAAGTGATCGGCGTTTGATGGTCAATATGTTCTTAAAAGTTGGACAAAAAGAGATCGATTTTATTTGGCATATTAGTGCTCTGATAGGACTGATTTTCGGCATTATCCAAATGTTTATATTTTTAGTCGTGCCGCAGCACTGGACAGTACCGTTTTTTGCCGCTGTTTGGGGTTGTCTCACCAACTGGATTGCGATCTGGATGGTCTTTAACCCCGTGGAGCCACATTTTATTCCTTATGTGAAGTTTTTTGCCTTGCAGAGTCGTTTTCCATTTATTAGACCGCAATTACCGCATATCGCTCAATACCGTTTTCAAGGTGGCTTTATGAAGCGCCAAGAGGAGGTTTCTGAGGTTTTTGCCGAGATTGTCGTTAAGGATTTAGTGACGTTAGAGAACATCATGAATGAGATGATGTATGGTGACCGCGCCGCCGAGACGCGTGAGTTGATGAAGTCGCATCTTTATAAAGTATTAGAGTCACCGGTAATCAGTACGACTTTACGAGTAGGACTGGGTCGCCGCGAGTTTGGACAATTAAAAAATACCATCATTGATAAATCAATCGTCGCAACGATGGTACCGCTGCGCGACCCTGAGCTCAATGAAAGCCGTGCTAGTAAAATATTTGGACTATTTCGTGACCGTATTCGCGCCCTGTCACCCGATGAGTTTCAAAACTTATTACGTCCCGCCTTTCGTGAAGATGAATTGACGCTGATTGTGCTTGGCGGCTTGACTGGGTTTTTGGCAGGTTGGTTACATTTGGTATTGGTGTTTTTCCCAGCGATGCAATGATAGGCAGCTTTTCATACTATTTATACACATCGCATACACTGTGGATACAGAAACGTGACAAGTTGACGCTAATGTACCATGCTGTAAGTGCCCTAAGCTGCAATGGCTGATGGGGATAATTAGATAATGATCACAGTAGAAAATACCAGCAGTAACGAATATGAGATATTTTCGAATATCCTGAAATACCAATCCCCAAAATAAACAATGACCGTATTAAGGTAAACAAGGTTAGACCGTATGTTAATCACAGAATTGGGTTATTTTGCCTTGCTAGCCGCCTTTATGTTGGCGATCTTGCAGGTAGTATTACCAACGATAGGCGTTATGCGTGACCATGTTGCTTGGCAGCGTTTGGCACCGAGCTTGGCATGGGCGCAGTTTGCCGCCATGATTACCTCGTTTGGCGCGTTGATGGCAGGCTTTTATTATAATGATTTTAGTCTTGTCTACGTGTCGCAGCACTCGAATACTTTGTTGCCTTGGTATTATAAGTTATCAGCAACTTGGGGCGGGCATGAAGGCTCGCTATTGCTATGGATGACTATCATGGCAACGTGGTGTGCGCTGGTATCTTACTTTAGTCGTGGTCTGCCATTGTCGATGCGCGCGCGAGTATTAGTAATATTAGCAGGCGTACAGATGATGATGCTGGCGATGTTAATCTTTACCTCATCACCGTTTGACCGCACATTGCCAAACTTGCCAGTCGATGGCGCCGATTTAAATCCTGTCCTACAGGATTTTGGTTTGATTATTCACCCACCGATGCTATATATGGGCTATGTGGGTATGGTCGTGCCGTTTGCTTTTTGTATGGCAGCTTTGTGGGAAGGACGCTTGGATGCGGTATGGACACGCTGGTCGCGTCCATGGGCACTCGCAGCATGGGGTTTCTTAACAGTTGGTATCGCTTTGGGTTCGTGGTGGGCGTATTACGAGCTTGGTTGGGGCGGTTGGTGGTTCTGGGATCCGGTAGAAAACGCCTCGCTGATGCCTTGGCTGGCAGGTTTGGCATTACTGCATTCGCTTGCAGTCACTGAAAAGCGCGGCGTCTTTAAAGCATGGACGATTATGCTGGCGATCTTTGCCTTTGCGCTGAGTTTACTTGGTACTTTCTTAGTGCGCTCAGGGGTTATTACCTCAGTGCATTCATTTGCAGCCGACCCTACACGTGGTCTGGTTATTTTAGCGATTCTTGGCATTATCGTTGGCGGTGGTTTGTTGATGTTTGCCGTCCGTGGTTGGCGTTTAACGGTTGAGAGCCAGTATCAACTGGTTTCGCGTGAGTCGTTTTTAGTCATTAATAACGTTATTATCTTAATTGCAACCTTAGTGGTACTGCTTGGTACGCTATATCCTATCATTGCTGATTCCTTTAATTTGGGTCAGGTATCGGTAGGTCCTCCATACTTTAACGCGCTATTTGTACCTTTAACGTGGCTATTGCTGGTTGCAATGGGTATGGGCTCCAATATCCGCTGGAAACAAGATAAGCGTCCATTGTTAGGCGTTGGTATGGTCATTGCTGTGAGCAGCCTTGTCTTAGCAGCAATTATTACTTACTTCGTTAGCCCGTCTGTCATGCTCAATATCGGCGTGACGTTAGCGGTGAGTTTTTGGGTATTGTTTTGGATGGCGGTCGACTTTAAAGACAAAACTAAAAATGCGCCGAATTTCTTTAAAGGTTTGGGTCAGTTGCGTTTGAGCTATTGGGGTCAACAGACCGCTCATATTGGGGTGCTAATAGCCGTCATCGGTGTTGCTTTTACCAGTACTCTAAGTATCGAGCGCGATGTGGCATTAAGGCTTGGTGAAACGGTCAATGTCCAAGGCTATGACTTTGCATTAACTGATTTAAGAGAGACTAGAGGCAGTAACTTTGATGCAACACAAGCCGAAGTCACAGTCACGAAGAAGGGTAGCGTAGTAGCGATACTTCATCCTGAAAAACGCACTTACATCATTAGTACGATGCCGACGACTGAGGCAGCAATTAATGCCAGCCTGATGCGTGATTTGTATGTCGCACTCGGTGAACCTATCGCTCAGGGTAGCAATCAATGGGCAGTACGTATTTATGTGAAGCCGTTAATTCGCTGGATATGGCTTGGTGCTCTTATTATGGCTTTCGGTGGTTTACTAAGTATGCTTGATAAGCGCTACCGAATTAAGAAACCAAAGACGCCTGCACAAATTGCGGCGAATAAAGCAGGTTTTACGACCGCTGCTGATATAGAAACACGTGCAACAATCGGGGAGAAATAATATGACTCAGTCAGATAAGTCTCCTCAAAAAAGTCCTAAGAAAAACAGCAGTCAAACGATGAAAAAAAGCCAAATTAAGATATGGTTTTTGATACCGCTGATCGTCTTTGCAGGTTTCATAATCATGTTGTATCTGCGTTTGGGTCAGCCAACTGAAATCGTGACCAATACCGCTCTTGAGCGCCCAGTGCCGACTTTTGAGCTGCCATTATTGTCAGATACCAGCCGTATAATGACCAATGATAATCTACCGGATCAGCCATTTCTGATGAATATTTGGGGCTCTTGGTGTCCAACTTGTATTATTGAGCATCCTTTTTTAATGCAATTAGAAGAGCGTGGTGTCAATCTGGTTGGGGTTAACTATAAAGATGATATTGGCAATGCGCTAGGTTATTTAAACCGTGGCGGTGATCCATTTTCGATGTCTATTCAGGATTTGTCGGGCCAGTTTGCGCTAGATCTAGGCCTAACAGGTGCGCCTGAGACTTTCGTGGTTGATGGTGAAGGTATTATTCGCCAGCATATTGTCGGTGAGATTAATGAGAGCAATTGGCAAAGTCGTATTACGCCTTGCTTAATGGTGCTCAATGATGCCGATAAAGGCAATGTTAGTCCAGACCCTAATAAGGTCAAGGAGGCGTGCAAATGATGGCGATTCAAATGAAAGCAATCACTATGAAGTTAGTAAGCTTGATAATAGCCTGCCTGCTTAGTATTAGTGTCTATGCAGCTATTGATGTTTATGACTTTGATTCAGTACAGCAAGAGGCCCAGTATCGCGGTCTTATCGAAGAGCTGCGCTGCCCAAAATGTCAAAACCAAAACCTCGCGGGTTCTGATGCGCCTATTGCCCAAGATTTAAAACAAAAAACCTATGACTTGATTAAAGAAGGTCGTAGTGATGGAGAGATACGCGCTTATATGCAAGAGCGCTATGGCGACTTTATCACTTATAAGCCACCGCTGCGTCCTTCAACATGGATACTATGGTTTTTTCCACCATTACTGCTGATTTCTCTAATAGTTGGTTGGTTTTGGCAAAGTAGACGCAGTCAGCGGGTTGCGCGCGGTCAAAGCGGCGTCACAGTAGATAACGCTGCAGCGTTAACAACGGTAGAAAAAGCTGAACTTGATCGTCTGTTATCGCGTGTCAATAGTAATAGTAATGACAAAAACGATCATGACATCACAAGCCTCGAGGATAAAAAATGACCCTATTTTCTACTTTTGGCTTATTTATTGCCCTAAGCTTACTGATTGCACTCATATTGGCGCTCATCGTTATCATGCCATGGTTACGAGCGTCACGCTTACGAGAAAACCCAGTTGACAATCAACTACTAGATATCAATATTGGGGTATTTCGTGAACGTCTAGCAGAACTGCAAACGGATAAAGACAGTGGCACGATTGATGACACTCATTATCAAAATCAAAAGATTGAGCTTGAGCGTCAGTTATTGGATGCTCAGCGTACAGTAACGCCAATGGTGGCGCCTGGTATCAAAAGTCGCCTGATTATCGTAGTATGGGTACCAGTACTCGCAGCATTGGCTTATTTCTTAGTCAGCGACCGTACACCCGTATTTAATCTGTGGACAGCAGAAGATAAAGTGGCTCAAGTGGCGGATGATTTATTGACCGGTAAGATTGATCAGCCACCAGCTTGGGCGATTGAAGATGGGACGCAATTAATCAGTGCTATGCAGACCAACGTCTATCGTCACGCCGATGACCCTGATCGTTGGATGCGTCTATCAGAGTTATTCTTATCATTAGAAGCCACGGACTCAGCAATCGAAGCCTTGTCGCGTGCTTATCGCTTATCGCCAGATAACGAAGAGATTGCAACCACCTATGCGCAGATTAGCTTTTTTGCCAATAAAGGTCAGTTAGATGCCAATAGTCGCCGTGTCCTCCAAGATGTGTTGGCTAAAAATCCGCAGCATGAAGGTGCACAGATGCTGATGGCAATGGGTGAGGCGCGTGGTAATAACTTTGAAGAAGCACAAGGTTGGATTAAGCGTCTACGTGATAGTATTGCCGCCAAACCAGGTGATCATACCCAAGCGCTGGCCAGTCTTGATGAGCTGAGCACGAACGTAACGGCTCAGCAGCAGCAAGCCTCTGAAGGTATTGACGTGACCGTATCTATTAATGCGAGCCTGCTACCGTTAGTAAAAGCTGATGACGTGTTGTTTGTGGCGATACGTGATGTGAAAGGTGGTCCACCATTTGCCGCCAAGCGTTTACCAATTAGCGTCATTAAACAAGGTGAAGCCAGTATTAGCCTAAGCGATCTAGATGCCATGATGCCTGAACGTACACTAAAAGCTGCTCGTGCTGAAAAAGTACAATTAGCAGTTATTGCTCGCATTAGTCATAGCGGCACTGCTACGGCAGAATCAGGAGATTTATCAGGTAATCCTGTGGTGATTAGTGCAGACCAAAATCAGGCCAATGTTGAGATTAATCAACAAGTTCCTTAATGAGTCAATATCAAAATATAAAAATATCAGTATGTAATAAATGCGCGCCATCGTCTTTTCTATGGCGCGCAACCCTGTCCCATGAACAGATAAGTCATCATAACTTTCCGCATCAAGACTAAAAATACTTGAGCTTTTGAAAGCCACAAGGTAAGGTAAGCTCTGCAAACCACCAATCCCTAAGTTTTACTAGTCCCAAAATCCTATCTATTAAGGAGAGTCGTGTAATGATGCGTATTATTTTGCTAGGTCCACCAGGCGCCGGTAAAGGCACCCAAGCTCAGTTCATTTCTAAAGAATATGATATTCCGCAGATCTCAACGGGCGATATGCTGCGTGCAGCAATCAAAGAAGGCAGCGAGCTTGGCAAACAAGCCAAAGACGTGATGAATGCTGGTGGTTTGGTTTCTGATGACCTCATTATTAACCTAGTGCAAGAACGCATCGCTAAGCCTGATTGTATTAATGGCTGTATTTTAGATGGTTTCCCACGTACCATTCCGCAAGCCCAAGCGCTTGCCGATGCGAATGTTGCGATTGACCATGTAATTGAAATTAGTGTGCCTGATGATGAAATCGTCAAGCGTCTATCTGGTCGTCGCCAACATGCAGGTTCTGGTCGCGTGTATCACATTGATCATAATCCACCAAAGCAAGAAGGTATTGATGATGTGACTGGTGAAGCGCTTATTCAGCGTGAAGACGACAAAGAATCCACCATTCGCGACCGTTTAGCCACTTATCATGAGCAGACATCAACCTTGGTTGGTTTCTATCAAGATAAAGCCAAAGAAGGCGGCGATGCCCCTAAATATGACAAGTTTGATGGTACGCAAGGGATTGATGATGTTAAGCAGCAAATCTTATCAGCCCTAAAAGGCTAATGTTATTTTGTTGAATTTGTTCACTGAGCTTGTTTACTGATTATTGTGATTGAAGACCCTGCCAATCAGCAGGGTTTTTTAATGCTTAATAGTTAATTATTAGTATAAAAATACTGCAAAATGTAGGTGTAAAAAAGCCGTTCACTTATCATAAGTAAACGGCTTTTTTATTAAAATGTGCTACTGATAAAGCCAGTAGCGTTTAAATTAATACTTACGCATTACCTTCAGCATCGACTTGAGCTTGCTGTTGGCTTTGCGCATAGGCTTGGTCAAAGTTGACTGGAGCAAGCAATAACTGCGGGAAGCTACCACGTGTCACGATGTCGCTGATGACTTCACGCGCATATGGGAACAAAACGTTAGGGCAATATGCACCTAGGATTTGACCGATCTGATCTTCTGGAATATCTTTCAATAAGAAGATACCGGCTTGATGAACTTCCGCAATAAATGCCGCTTCTTCTGCATTTTTCGCCGTGACACTAACAGTCAATACGACTTGATAGTGATCGTCATCAAGCTTCTCAGCATTGCTAGATAAATTGATATCAAGCTCAGGGTTCCACTCTTTAGTGAATACGCCAGCGCCTGGGACTTCAAGTGACATATCTTTTACATAAATGCGTTCTAGTGCCAATTGTGGTTGTACTTGTTCTTCAGCCATGATAATTCCTCTAAAAGTTAATCAAATGATTGGGCAAACTGTCATTGTAATAAAATAAGATTGTAATATAAATCGAGACTCAATCTCGATATTTTTTAGCAATACTCTTTATTGCTGTCTTTATCGTTACTTACAGACGTTATTTACAGATATTAGTTACATAGATAAAGACAAGCAGTAAAGCAAGATAGCAAATTAACCTGCTAATAGCTCGTCAAGTTTACCTTGTTGGTTCATTTGGTTGAGTTCATCAAAACCACCGACAAAGGTCTCGCCAACGAAAATTTGTGGCACAGTACGATAGTTATTGGTTTTTTGCATTAAAGCACGGCGATCATCGCTGCTCATGTCATGCATACCAATCTCTTCATAATCAACGCCTTTAGATTTCAGCAGTTGCTTAGCATTTGAGCAGTATGGGCAGATAGGGGTAGTGTAAACTTTAACAGATACAGTCATGGTAAATCCTTATTTATAAGTTTATAGAGCAATCGTTATAGGATAGAGAATCGTATTATAAAATGTGCTCATAGAGGCTGCAATCAAGTAAATCACAAGCCTATATTCTATTATGCTCACTATAAAGTGGGGATAGGTAAGATAAATTCAAGCTATTTGCGTCGAAAAGTCTTGGCCGTCGCAGAATTGCCACATAAAAAAAGACACCCTATCAAAAGGTGTCTTTTTTATTCACTATCGATAGATAGCAAGTCATCGTTTGATAAAGCGCTTTATCAAACTATTTATGCAAGCTCGGTTTTGCTTTGACTTTACTTTTGGGCTTGGCATCTTTTAGCCCAACGAGCGGCATACCAGCGCCTTGCCAGCCGCCAATACCACCTTCTAAGCGATAGACGTCGTCTTTACCAATCATTTGTATTGCAGCGCCTGCTTGTACGCCCATATCACAGATGATAATCACTGGCTGCTCAATCGCGCGGATTTCTTCTATGCGGTCTTTAAGCTCTGTGAAAGGGATGTTGCGGCTGCCTTGTATATAACCGGTGGCAAACTTCTTTTTGGCTCGAATATCGATAAGCTGCGCATTTTGCGAGTTAACCATCATACCAAGGGTATTGGGTGATATTTTTCTGCCACTACGTTTGTTTTCAATAGCAAAAAATAGCACGGCAAGTACGGCTAATATACCAAATAAAAACGGGTGGTTGCCCACAAATTCCAGCGCACGATCCAAACCATACCTCCAAAAAATTAGTGTTCTATTAAGCTGAGAAGACAGCCTAACGAATTGAACAAGGCGTTATTATACCGATAAGGTCATCTATAGTAAACGTGTGATGGTCAACCTAGCGATTAACAATTAATAAAGCTTAATAAGGTTTAGTGTCAGCCTCTTCTCTTAGCGTGATAAGGTTTTCGACGCGGCGCTGCAATACCTTACCATCAGCAACGGCCTCCCACAACGCGCAGCCTTTACTGTTATGAGTGTGGCGGCAGTCGCGGAACTGGCAGTCGCCAGCAAGCGGTGCAAGCTCGACAAAGCCTGAAATGATATCATCAGGTGTCAAATGCCAAATGCCGTACTCACGAATACCCGGTGTATCGACGATGCCGCCTTGGGTTAAATTATTTGGGTTAAAGGGCAATAAGCGGCTGGTGGTGGTGGTATGTTGACCGAGCTTTGAGTTATCAGAGATAATATTGACGCTTTGCGCCGATTCAGGTAGTAGGGCATTAATTAAGCTACTTTTACCGACACCAGATTGACCTGCAAAAATAACCAGCTTTTTATCGATATAGCGTTTTAGCTCATCAAGTCCTTCTTGCTCATCGCTATCAGCGACGTTTTCCGGGCAGTCGACTGAGGTTAATACATTCTCATAACCGAGCGCGGCATATTGTGCCAATAATTCTTTGGTATTGACGCCGTTTTCTTCTGCCAGTAAATCGGCTTTATTGAGCACCAATAGTGGCTTGACGCCAGCATGATGGCAAACGACTAAATAGCGATCGATTAGCGTCGGGGCAGCAGCAGGCAGTGGCGCAAACACAATGGCCAAAATATCGACATTGGCGGCGACAGGCTTAAGTTTATGATAACGGTCAGGACGTGAGACAAGAGATGTACGTGGTTTGACCGATTCGATACGTCCAAAGCCCGTATTTGAGTCGGCGCTCCAACGTACTTGATCGCCAGCGGCTAGCATCGGCAAGTTAGTACGCACATGACAGCGCCAAATGTCGCCCAATGCTAGTGTTTGCCAAAATGGCTCAGGATCATCAGGGGCAAACTCAGGCTGCTCAGGGATAACAGATGGCAAACTGGTCACTTGCACCTCTAATTGCTTGCCATAATGCGCCATGACCACGCCATTCATCAAACTGTCATCGATGCTGTCTTGACTGATCAGCTGTTGTTTGTCGATGCGACGAATCTGTTGTTTAGTCAGTTTGCGTTGCCGGATTAATGCCATGGGTTTGTGACCTATTAAAAAAATATTGCTCAGTGTAGCGTGAAAATTTGCTAACATACAGCTTAAAGCGCCTGCGCTAGACAGTGGTTTTGTAACGCTCTAATCGTGGTGGAAGCAAACCTTAGACCATTTATATGATTGTTTATAACCTGTTTGATTTATTTACTCAACATTGATTGACCATATTAAATATAGGATACTTTATGAGCACCAGCGACCATCCCAATAAGATTAAAATTAAAAATCAAGGTAAAAAGGGACTGGTATGGATTGATTTAGAAATGACCGGACTCGATACCTTAAACGATGAGATTATCGAGATAGCGACTGTCGTCACCGATGAGGATTTAAACGTCCTTGCTGAAGGCCCCGTTTTTGCCATTAAGGTATCTGACCGTAAATTAAATGGCATGGATGATTGGAATACCAAGCAGCACGGGCAGTCGGGTTTGGTCGATCGTGTGCGCCGTAGTACCGTGACCTTGGCTGAAGCTGAAGCTGAAACGATTAAATTTTTAAATAAATGGGTCGATAGTGGCAAGTCACCGATGTGTGGTAATTCAATTTGCCAAGACCGCCGCTTTATGGCGCGTCAAATGCCGGAATTAGAAAGATTCTTCCATTATCGTAATCTTGATGTGTCGTCAGTTAAGGAGCTGTGCTTCCGCTGGCGTCCTGACATTCTTAAAAACTTTGAAAAAGGCGGCAGTCACTTAGCGTTAGATGATATTCGTGATTCAATTCGTGAGCTAAAACACTATCGTCAGCATTTCTTTAAGTTGATACCTTAGAATATAAGCTAGCCTGTAGCATGATAAGAAAAAAGTCTTCAGATGAACCGAGCGCCATTATTGGGCTGGTTTGTCTGAAGACTTTTTTTGAATCAATTAAAAGTAAGATGTTATCAACGTTTTATCTTATTATTGCAGCTAGCGATTTTCATCGGCACGCTTAATACTATCTGGACTTGCTGCATAAACAGTGTCCAGTTCAGCTTCTGTTAGATATTTCTCTACCGTAGGGTATAACTCTCGTTCTTCGAAACGAATATGGTCGTATAATAGAGTGCCTAATTCTTGAACTTGCGCAGCGGTTATGTTCTTGCCAGCAGTTTTTTGTGATTGCTCAATTTCATCCATCAAGTTATGTAACTGCTTATGCTGACCATCAAGCGTATCAAGTACCGAGGCAACGTCAGAGTGCGAGGCGCGGTAAGGCTCTAAAGCATGAGCGATTAAATTGTCTTCAATCTGGAAGTGATGTTGCATGTCGCTGATATAAGAGCTGAGGTTAAGCCAATGTTTGGCAACTTCTTCAGGCTCATCAGTGCATTCTTTAGCATGGCGAGACAGGTTAAGCCCAAGATGGTGCTGGCGTGATAATGGTTGTAATTGATTGGCGCGCTTCATAATGCAATACCTTAATGATTCGAGAAATCATGATTTGTTAATTATTTGGAAGGATGCTGTATGTTCAACTATCTACTAATCCTGCATTTACTTGGGGCAGCAATTTGGACAGGCGGGCATTTAATCTTAGCATTAGTGATACTGCCTAAAGTGCTATCTTCACGTAACCTAGACGCATTGTTACAATTTGAGCAGCAGTTTGAAAAGATTGGAATGCCAGCTTTAGCCATTCAGATTATCACAGGCTTATGGATGGCACATAACATTTTGCCCAATGTGAGCGCTTGGTTTGCTTTTGATAATGATATTAATATTTTGATTGGGATAAAGTTAATACTCTTGCTGATGACGGCTGCTGTTGCTATGCATGCACGCTTTTGGGCAATACCACGACTTACAGCAAACAATCTCAATGGATTTGCTATTAATATTATTTTGGTGACGTTGTTATCAGTCACGTTTGTGGTGGTCGGGACGTTATTCCGTACAGGGTTTTGATGGCATTAGTTATTCTGGCAACCCCATACGATATTTCTATATCTAGCCGGATTGGTATCGCCTTCGGTGTTGAATATCATGACTACTGAATCTTGATTTAATCCCAGTTTTTCACGTACATCATGGTTAGAGGTATCACTACAAATCTTATAAAGCAAACCCAGTGTGATTGCGCCCGACTCACCACTAATAATCCGAGTATCGCCTAATAGAGGGTTGCCTAATACTCGCATACCGACTGCCGATACACTGTCATCAACGCGAGCAAAGTAATTGCTGCTGTCTTTTAATACGGGCCAAGTTACTGGGTTTGGTTCACCGCAAGCAAGTCCTGTCATAACAGTGTTTAGCTCGCCTGTGACATTGACTATATCGCCTTGCACACTCGTACCTGAGCGAAAAATACAATCGGCAGCAGTAGGCTCTGCAATAATTGTCTGAAAGCTGCCCGCGCCAAGCTTGTCTACCAAATAACCCAATACGCCACCAGCCATAGAACCGACACCTGCTTGCAACATTATATGGGTTGGCAGGCCTTCACCTAGAGCAGTGGCTTGTTCAATCGCTTCATCTGACATAGTCATATAGCCTTGAGATATCCAAGTGGGTATTTCCTCGTAGCCATCCCAAGCAGTATCTTGCACTAGCATCCAGCCATTTTCTTCTGCGGTTTTATTTGCTAGGCGCACGGTGTCATCGTAATTGACATCCGTTATGATGCATTCTGCGCCCAGTCTGCGGATACGTTCAGCACTCGCTACTGAGGATCCTTTTGGCATATAAACAACCGCTTTTTGTCCCATTTTATGAGCTGCCCATGCGACTCCAGTACCATGATTACCCGCAGTTGCCGTAGTAAATACTAGAGGCTTATCTAGCTTAGAAGAAACGGTTGTCAAATCGATGTCTGTCATATCAGTTTTAAGATATTTTGCCAATAAACGTCCTAAGGCATAAGAGCCGCCGAGCGCCTTATAGGCATTGAGTCCAAAGCGGTAGGATTCATCCTTAATCAAAATTGATTTTACACCCAGTCTTTTTGCCAATAATGGTAACGAGACCAAAGGTGTCGGTTGATAGCCCTCAATTTGACGATGAAATTCACGGACTTGCTTTGCAATTTCTACAGTGAATAGAGGCGATGTTTGACCATTATAAAAATTATTTTGAGCGACATGTAACATAACATTCTCTTGGGAAGATGATGACTGCTATTATTCTGTTAGAAATGGTTTATTCACGCATTTTTTGCAGTTTTTTACGACCTCATAGATATCATCAATATTAGGCTCTTTCGCCTGAAGCACTTGTCCGTTATTGAGTACTAATCTCACCGTTTTATCATGCTGCTGTCCAACAGATTGATAAGCGCCTATATTGACAGTAGATACAAGCGTATCCCAAGATACTGTTTTAACTTCATTTTTGATTGGCTCTTGCTCGCCAACAAATTGCTGTGTGCATCCAATTAAAAGTAAGGGTAGCACAAGGCTAAGATAGACATTCTTTAACATAGGTGGTTCTTCCTAATTTTAGGACAGTGTGTTTAGTAGCTTATACTACTTATCCGGGTAAAAAATTTGAACTCCTGCAAAGGTTTAACGATCGTCATATCAATTAAAAGTTTTGCTAGGCTCTGTAAAGTACCGATTGTTATTGCTGTTCTTAAAATTAGACTACTTTATAAATATTGTCAAACAGGACCGACTTCAGTTCCGACTTTTAACAACCTTGGTCACAAAATGGTCACCATTTGGTCACCGATTTTCAAAAGGCAGAGTGCATGCACGCAGACTTATAGAGAATACATTATTAAAAAGTAGACTACTTCTTAGGGGTTGATAAAGACAGAATAGCCAGCCCTTATAAATAAAAGGTTTGAAGAGAAATTTCAGACACAAAAAAACCTCAAACAATCTAATG
>NZ_NEXU01000005.1:0-10842 GCF_002224105.1 Psychrobacter sp. DAB_AL32B
TTGAGATAAAATCTCTTAGAAGTTTTGCTATCTAAAGATGTCACACTCTAGAATCAGAAAATTTCTAACAACTCAAAGCTCTTTAAAGCCCCTTGCTGTGGGTGTGTATTATATAGATTTACACATGGCTGTCAAATACTATTTCACATTTTTTATAAAATGATTGCGAAAAGAGTTTTGGAGAGTATAGCTAGATGATGTGACAGCCCATATAGCAACTACATAGTTACCTATTGCGTGGCGGATAAAAGCCTCTATACTTGATTGGTTATATTTGATTGTATTGTACTATTAAAGATTGGAGGCGAATATAGAAGCTTTAGCTACTACTGAGCAGCAGATTGCGGCATGGTCATGGACTGATTTTGCTGGACTGGGTTTGATATTCCACATTATTCTCATGATAGTGATGACTTTGCGTATTGTCTCGGTGCAGCGAAACATTGGTGTGACCATTGCGTGGATAGCCATTTTGTTTACGCTGCCTTTGTTTGGGTTGATTGCTTATGTGTTGGTAGGTGAGCCTATGATTGGTCGCCGTTATCGCAATCGCATGGATCAGGCACGGCTGCTTATGAATGAGATGGCACAGCGTGAGCGTTTGGTTTTTGATAAAGGTCAAGAGGTACTAGCTGAGCATTACCGCGGTGTCAGTCAAATTGGGACGCGCTGGACAGGGTTCGGTGTGTTTTCAGACCATGACATGCAATTATTGACGCATCCTAATATTATTTTTAAGCGTTTGATTGATGATATTGATGCTGCTCAACGCACTATTTTGATGGAGTTTTATATTATTTACCCTAAGGGGCAAGTGTTAGATGTGATAGAGGCGTTGATGTCAGCTGCTCAGCGCGGTGTGGAGTGCCACATTCTGATCGATAGTGTGGGTAGTTTTAGCTTTTTTAATAGTGCTGAACATAAGAAGTTAGAGCGCTCTGGGGTTTTTGTACACCAATCGCTGCCGGTAGGGCTTTTTAAGACGTTATTTAAGCGTTCAGATTTGCGTAATCATCGCAAAATCGTGGTTGTTGATGAGTACATTGGTTATATCGGTAGCTTTAATTTGGTTGATCCTAAGTTTTTTAAGCAAGATAAAGCGGTCGGGGAATGGATTGATGTGGCCATACGCAGTGTCAGTGACAACGAGATCAGTATTGCCACTGCGATGGCAAAGGTAGTGGTCACCGATATTGGTGCTGAAAATAGCGATAACTTAGATGCGTTGCATCAACGAGTGAATAGCTATACGCGTAAATTGTATGTGCGCCATCCGACTATCAATGATATCAATAGCCGGATAAAAGTATTGGATGATGATGTAGAACCTTTGGAACAGCCTAGCACTGGGGCAGTGTCAACGGTGATTCCACAGATGCCCGTGGTAAAAGGTGTGGTCGCACAGCTTATTCCTTCAGCACCGCAAGTGACGGCACATGTCATTTATAATACCTTAGTAACTATTTTGCATCGGGCGAATCAGCGCATTCGTATCACGACGCCATACTTTGTACCTGATGAAGCTCTATCAGGGGCGTTGGTAACGGCAGCTAAGCGCGGAGTTGAAGTCACGCTAATCATTCCTGAAAAGGTCGATTCGTTCCTAGTTCAGCACGCCTCGCAAGCTTATTATCAAGAGTTGTTGGAGGCTGGCGTGACCATTGCCTTGTTTAAAGGCGGTCTGTTACATGCCAAAACCGTGGTCATTGACGACGATTATTGTTTATTTGGTACCGTTAATATTGATATGCGCAGCTTTTACTTGAACATGGAAGTCAGTTTGGCGATTTATACCCCAGAAATGGTCGCACAAGTGGCTGACTGTCAAGAGTCATATCTACAGAACTGTCGTTTTTTAAGCTTAGATGAGTGGCAACAGCGACATGGGGCTGAGCGGTTGTTTGATAATGTGGTACGCTTATTTAGTCCGTTATTGTAGCAATTTATATTTTAGGTTAAGGTAACGACGCATTTTTTATTATCGTGTTTGCTTGCTCACTTCTATTATCACTGTATATTTTTAAAGGATAGGCTTTTATTATGTCTGCATCGCCCTTAACGCCACTTGATTATATTGCAGCAGGCTATTGGCAAGATTTTTTAGCTGGACGTCCTATCGCTGGCGGTATTGCCTATGAAGCAGAGTTGCGCCACTGCATATTGGATCAATCGCTGGCAAGTTTGCAACGAGTAGATACTTTACTGTCGCAGATACGCCGCGACATGATTAAGGCTGGCATGTGGGATGAAGCGACCTTATTAACGGATGAGCGCTATCGCAACTTTATGGTGTTTTTGGCGTTTTATGCAGGACGAGTATTGGCACAGCAATGGCAGCATACGCCGCAGTGGCTTGGTCAGTTTGAGCTACGTAAGCGTTATCCGCAATTACCGCTGATAACCGATGATTTTTATCAGCACATGGCGGTATTTTATGGTTCTGACCATACTTCTTATGAAAACGATCAAAATAGTAATGATAATGTAATAGCCCCTCTATTTTTTGCATTAGAGCCGATAGGGTTGCGTCTTTTTGGTCATATCGACCGGCAGTTTAAATCGGTACAAGGTGAGCAAGTCGCCAGTGGTTTATACCAAGCGGTCAGTGCAAGACTGCCAAGCTCTATCAATGATGAAACCTCATTAGTAACGACGAAAATATCAACGACTCAAAATATGCATCCAAGTGCTGATTCAGCTAGGTCTATTAATACAAGCCAAATTACTGGTAGTATTGACCCGTTATTAAATGAGTATACGGAAGACGCATCCACAGCCACTGTGGTTTTGAATGATGAAACCTCTCAACGCGCCATTTTAAATAAGCCGGTTGAAACGGATCTATCTCCTACTGAGATTCAAACAAAACCGATACTCTCTGAATCTGCGGTTTCTAAAACAGAGTCGCCAGTCGCATCAACGATAGCATTGGCAAAACCCAACCCAGTTGTAGCTTTAAAACCCTCAGCAAAAATATCACCTACACCAGAGATTTTTAGCCAGTTGTTAATAGAGCTAGATGAGATAGAGGTACTGCAAGCGGCTGGCAACAGTGAATATGAGCAAGCACGTAATATCCTAGATCAATTTGAACAACATATCGCTAAGCAACAAAAACCACGCGCGCAAATCATATTTTCAGAGTCTCATTTACATTCAAAACAACAAGCGCTGCTGATATTACAGGACGCTGCGAATGCTGGTAACACTGATGCTATGCTGCGTTTAGCGATGTATGAGTTACTTGCTGAAGGCCTAAAAGCGGATAAAGCTGCTAGCACAGAGTCTGGGGTTGAATGGGTTAAGCAAGCAGCCAGCAAGAACGACAGTCGCGCCCAGCGCCTATTGAGTAAGATGTATTACCAAGGCGTAGGTCTGCCGCAAGACATAAATATTGGTAAGTATTGGCTCGCGCAAGCCGCAGAAAACGGTCATGCAGAAGCCGCCAGTTTGGCAAATCAATGGCAGCAAGCACAAGCGTTAATCGCGACGCAAAAACAAGAGCAGCATAGTCTCAAACGCTATCAGATATTGTTTGCAGTGATTATCGTTGTCGCATTACTCATCATCGTTCTTGTCTAAAAAAATTCTGTCTCAAAATTTACGTTTAAAAGCTTATCGTTAAGGGCTTAATTGAGGTAGAATTGGCGCGTTTTTCATGAGCGCATCCTACTATCTGATCCATTAATAATCTGGGTTTCTCCATGCCATCTTCTGATACTTCAGCAAAATATTCTACCAAAACCGTTCAGCCCATGCAGAGCCGAATAGTTCATAAGCCACCTGTGTATTATCAACTGAGCATTGGCTTACTAAAGCCGCTATATCGCCTGCAAGTATGGCGACGCTCACACAAGCGTGATAATTATCAACAAGAAGTTGAGCAGCGTTTTGGTAAGCGTTATCCATTACCTCCTGTAGTGGAGGCAGCAAATACGCTAAATGCTAAAGCAGATGTGAGTGGCAATGGCAAAAAAGTCATATGGTGCCATGCCGTCTCTTTAGGTGAAACCAACACAGTCGCGCCATTATTAGATGCATTATTGGCTCGTGGTTATCGGATATGGTTGACCAATACGACGCAGACAGGGTTTGCACGCGGAGCCAGTCGGTTTGCCGAAGACATTGCTCAAGGTCGATTGAGTCATAGTTATGTGCCTGTTGACAGTCCGGCTGTGATTGAAACGTTTTTAGCTCATGTGCAACCTGTGGCCGCTTTATTTGTGGAAACAGAGCTATGGGCAAATATCTTGACCAAATTGTCTGAGCATCATATTCCAAGTATCTTGGTCAATGGGCGATTGTCAGCATCTTCTTTTAAGAGCTATCAAAAAATTGGTGCGGTGAGCGCCAGTATGATGAAAAACCTGAGCTTGATTATTGCGCAGGATAATGACTCTGCCAAACGCTTTCGGCAGTTGGGTGCGCACAGTGCGCAAATCCGTGTGGCAGGCTCGCTGAAGTGGGTGATTAATACGCCTAAACTGAAGGATAAAGTGTCTGATATAGATGGCGATATAGACGATGAGCGTGCGAATATACAAGCACATACGAGCAATATCGCCGCAGATTTAGGCATAATGAATCGTCCGATTTGGGTGGCAGCAAGCACTCATAGCGGTGAAGAAGAAGTAGCATTGGCGTGGCAGCAGCAAATACTGTCAAACCCTGCACTGACAGATGCGCTACTCATTATAGTTCCTAGACATCCAGAACGCTTCGATGAAGTGGCAGAGCTTGTCCAAAAGTCAGGATTTGTAATGGCGCGGCGCAGTATCAATGAAACCATCACAGCGCAGACACAAGTTTATCTGGCAGATAGTATGGGCGAGCTGATGGATTGGTTTGCGCTGGCAAATGTGGCGCTTGTCGGTGGCTCACTAGTAAATATTGGTGGACATAATCCGGTTGAGCCGGCGAGTGTGGCAACGCCAGTATTGATGGGTGTTTATACGCAATCTTGTCAAAGTGTCGTGGATAAATTGGCTAGTGTAGGGGCGTTATATCAACCAAAGAACGAGTTTTATTGTCCCATTGGTGATGATGAGCAAAGCGCGCAACCGCATCTCTCTGAGACGGATAAAAAGTCTTTAGATAACGAGACGCTTCTTTATCAACAGCTAAAACACTGGTTGAGCCATCCATCATTAGCCAAACAAGCAGGGCAAGCGGGCGCACAGATGACAGAGCAGCAGCAGGCAGTATTAAGTCGTCAGTTATCGATGATTGAAGACGTTGTGGAGCAGCATTCGATGCAAACTTTGAGCCAATCCTTAAGCCAAGATTTAAACTAATATTTAAACTAAGAGACGCTATGAACTGTATTCTATTACCGGCTGCTCATTTTTCAAACGATTCTGCCCAAATCAACTCAGTAGCGCAAATTGCTCATATCAATAAAGTATTAGCAGCAAAAATGGGTGATACCTTAAAGATCGGACAGCTTGGCGGCAATCTTGGCACTGCTATCATTGAACATATAACGCCTGAAAGTATTCAGCTGCGTAATGTACAGCTGGCTATAAAACCACCGCCTAAGCTAGATATCACTGTAGTATTAGCATTGCCACGCCCAAAAGTATTGCGCCGTCTTATTATGGATATGACCGCGCTTGGCGTCCGCGATATTATTCTTATTAATAGCTATCGCACCCAAAAGAGCTATTGGCAAAGCCCGATGCTTAGTCGGCTTGATGAGTTTGTACTAGAAGGGTTGCAACAAGGCGTTGATACTATCGCGCCGCGTATTAGTCTGCAAAAACGCTTTAAACCTTTTGTCGAAGATGAATTAGCACCTCTAATCACCAATCGTGCCATCGTCGCGCACCCTTATGGTGCCTTGTCATTTTCACAATATCTGCAACAGCAAACGTTAGTAACCCCTGAAAAAAATGAGGTTTTGCTTGCAGAGTCTGAGTCATCAAATAAAACGATATTGCCAAGTATGATATTTATCGGTGCAGAAGGTGGCTGGATTGATTATGAAATTGAGTTACTTGCCACCCAAGGTTGCCAAGCCGTACATATAGGCCCGCGTATATTGCGTACGGAAGCGGCGGTTAATGCCATGTTAGGTCAATGGTTGTTATAAAATAATAGTTAAAAAATCAATGCCAAATCAAGGCTGAATTAATATTATTAGGCGTGGAAATGGGCTCAAAAATAGCTTGTTAAATAGCATTAATACGTCATTATTTGGCTGAATGACTGAGTTAAACAAATGTATTGATAATTAATCTCATTTCCATTAGTATATGGTTTCCAGACATTAAGGTCTTATTAATCCTACCAATCCATGATTTTTAATGTCGTTTTATACTACTTATCCGTCGCGCTCTTATGGGGAAAGCCATGTCATTAACTGCTATCAGTGCAACTTTATCTTCTACTAAGCTTACTTTACCGGTTACTGTATTTGGCATCATGTTAGGGCTTGCTGGCTGTAGTAACTCATCTACTCCAGAAGAGAGCGTTGATGCTGAAACGCCAGCGCCTAGCACTGAGCAAAAGGCGGCTAATGATGGCGCTACTGCTGCTGCTGGACAAACGGTGACGATCTACTCATCACGTAATGAGCAGTTAATCAAACCTTTGTTAGACCGCTATACAGAACAGACGGGTGTCAAGATTGAGCTGGTAACCGATAAGACCGGTCCACTTATGGCGCGTCTGCAAGCTGAAGGTAAAAATACCCCAGCCGATATGCTGTTAACAGTTGATGCTGGTAACTTATGGCAAGCAGCAGAACAAGGGTTACTACAACCGGTCGCGTCGACTGTTTTAGAGGCAAATGTGCCTGCTAAATATCGTGATCCAAAAGGTCAATGGACTGGTTTGTCACTGCGTGCACGCACTATCTTTTATGACCCGAGTAAAGTAACAGCCGATCAGTTGTCCACCTATGAAGATTTAGCTGATCCAAAATGGAAAGGCAAACTGTGTCTACGTACCTCGAAAGCAGTTTATAATCAATCATTGGTTGCCAGCATGATTGAAAACTTGGGCGAAGAGAAAACAGAAGCAGTTATTCGCGGCTGGGTTGCTAATTTAGCCACCGATGTGTTCAGTGACGATACCAGCATGCTAGAAGCTATCGCTGCAGGTCAATGTGAAGTGGGTGTTGCCAACAGCTATTACTATGGTCGTCTCTTTGATGAAAAACCTGATTTCCCAGTAAAGATATTTTGGGCAAACCAAGGTACGACAGGAACGCACGTGAACATCTCTGGTGCCGGTGTAGTGACAAATTCAGACAACCCAGATGGCGCGCTTAAATTGATGGAATGGTTGTCATCTGATGAGGCGCAAGGTATTTACGCCAGTTCTGATAAAGAATATCCGGTAAAAGTAGGTATCGATGAGTCAGAGCTGCTTAGATCATGGGGTCCATTTAAACAAGATGATATCAGTGTACAGAAATTTGGCGAACGACAAACCCAAGCCATTCAAATGATGGATAAAGCAGGTTATAAATAAAAGGCTACCCGTCATTTAGCGGTCAGTTATTTGATGGGGTCATTATGCGTATGACACGGTAATAATCTATGATAACAATGCCAGAAGCGTCTGCTAATCAGGACAATACTGTCAACGAAGATAATAGTGACAATAGGGCTATTAGCCAAGACCATGCCGTCCGTAAACGTATCATCTCGAAATCAGTCTTAGGACTGATTTCGTTGTTTATGCTGGTACCGATTTTAATAGTATTATTGTCGTGGACGCAGCCAGTAGCCGATATTTGGACGCACATGCGTGAGTACGTGCTGCCACAAGTCCTCAAAAATACCGCTATTCTACTAATGATGGTGACGGTAATTTCTGGCACTATTGGCACCGCAATGGCTTGGATCACCAGTATGTACCGCTTCCCTGGACAGCGGTTTTTTTCGTGGGCATTGATGTTACCACTGGCGATGCCAGCTTATGTGCTGGCGTTTGTCACAGTCGGCATCGTTGATTTTAGTGGACCACTGCAAACTGCCTTGAGAGATTTTGGGGTTACGGCTGCCATCCCATCGGTGCGTAATGTTTGGGGCGCAGGTTTGGTATTATCGTTGGCGTTTTATCCTTATGTATATTTGCTGGCGCGCCAAGCATTTTTATCGCAAGGTCGACGGGCGATTGAAGCAGGGCAGATGCTTGGTCTGAGTCGTAGTCGAGTGTTTTTTCGGCTGGCATTACCGCAGGCATTGCCGTGGGTTATCGGTGGATTGTTGCTGGCAACTATGGAAACGCTAGCGGACTTTGGCGCGGTTTCGGTATTTAATGTCGATACCTTTACCACTGCCATTTATAAAGCATGGTTTGGCTTTTTTAGTTTAACGACAGCCGCTCAGTTGGCAGCTTTGCTAATCGGTGTGATATTTATCGTCGTCTTGTTTGAGCAGTATTGGCAGGCAAAGCGTGGCAATACGGTTACTCAAGGGAGTAATCAGCGTTTTGAAGCCAGCAAACCGGCAAAGTGGGCAATGACACTACTCTGCACGTTGGTATTTTTAATAGCGTTTTTGATACCGTTTTTACAGCTGATTTATTGGACCGCATTAAATTTTCAACAAGATTTTGATGCGCGCTATATTGATTTTGTGACCAATAGCCTCATGATTGCTAGTATGACCACGGCATTTATCGCCTTTTTAGCGATTATTATTGCGTGGGTTAAGCGCCAGTATCCTGATAAATCTACCAAGCTAATGACTACGTTAGCCAATTTAGGTTATGTGGTTCCGGGCACAGTCTTGGCAGTCGGCATCTTTATTCCTATTGCTTGGCTTGATAATCAGCTGATTGCTTTTGGTATTACCTCCACGCAGTTTTTGTCAGGTAGTGTGATTGTCATGCTCCTCGCCTTATCGACACGCTTTATGACGGTCAGTTTCCAGCCGGTAGACCGTCAACTACAGCGCTTGACGGCGAATCAAGAAGCGGCCGCTAAATTGCTTAGTGATAGTCCTTTTCAGCGTTGGCGGCAAGTGATGTTGCCAGTTCTTAGCCCTGGGATACTGACTGGGTTATTGATGGGGTTTGTCGAAGTGATGAAAGAGATGCCGATTACTTTGATGACACGGCGGCAAGGCTGGGATACGCTAGCCGTCCGCGTGTTTGAGATGACCAGCGAAGGTATGTGGGGACGAGCAGCATTGCCAAGTTTGTTTATTGTGCTGGTAGGTCTTATTCCTGTTTGGATATTGCTGCGTCAAAGTGACAAGCAAGGTTAAGGTATTTTTATTAAAAGCGGCATTTTTTTAAATAGCCCGCTGGTTTTTAATGGTTAGATAATTGATGTCCATCGTCATTTTTAGCGTTTTAATTATGGGTTTTATTCACTAATAGCTCACTGGTACCGTTTATGTATACTGACTTGATCAACGATTCAATAAATCCAGTAGACTCTAAGTCCGTAAAGACTCAGAGCAACGCACGACAACATCATTTGGAAAAGTCACCCGTCACCATCATAACAAAGGCGCAAATGTCGCAAGCTTTAGCGGATAGAGACTTACAACAAGGGACGCTCAATTCAGATAGCCCCTCCACTCAATATAATGAGACCGCAGCCATTCAGCCTTATTTTAGTGTACAAGATTTGGTTGTCGGTTATGGCGATACGATAATCGTAAATGGGTTATCGTTAGACTTACAGCAAGGTGAGATTGGCTGCTTTTTAGGTTATAGCGGTTGCGGGAAGACCACGGCGCTAAGAGCCATTGCCGGATTAGAGCAGAGTCGTGGTGGAAAAATCAGCTTAAATGGCCAGCGTCTAACCGAGCAGACAGCGCGTACCTCATTTGCGGTAGTTCCAGCCAAACGTGGCATGGGTATGGTGTTTCAAGACTATGCGCTGTTTGGGCATTTAAGCGTGGCAAAAAATATCGCTTTTGGTCTGAATAAATGGTCTGCTGCCGACAAAAAAGCGCGTGTCGCTGAGATGCTAGATCTTGTTGAATTGTCTGAACATGCGGATAAGCGTCCAAATGAGCTATCCGGTGGGCAGCAGCAGCGGGTAGCATTGGCCCGTGCATTGGCACCGAAGCCCAAACTCTTGCTACTCGATGAACCCTTTTCTAATTTGGATGTAGTCCTGCGTGAATCGTTGGCAATGAACGTCCGTGATATTCTCAAACGTACCAATACCACTGCTATTTTGGTGACTCATGATCAAAACGAAGCTTTTGCGCTAGCGGATAAAGTCGGGGTGATGAATAAAGGCAAACTGGTACAATGGGCGACACCAAGCGAGCTATATCATGAGCCGGTCAGTCCGTTTGTCGCTGAGTTCGTCGGCGAAGGGGCGATGATAGACGGCATTATCAAAGAAGGTCATGTTGAAACGGCGCTTGGAGATATTTATCGACGTATGGAAGTCTATGATGAATCAGGGCAGCCGCTATATTGCGAGTATGACTATCCTAATGGTACGCCGATTAAAGTACTGGTACGCCCTGATGATATCGTCCATGATGACGAGAGTATACAAACCGCATTAGTGGTTGGGCGGGTATTTCGTGGTGCCAATTATTTGTATCGTTTGCAACTCGCTGATGGTCAAACCGTCTTGTCATTAGTGGCCAGTCATCATAATCACGAAATTGGCTCACAAATTGGCCTCTTACCCATACTAGAGCATGTCGTGGTGTTTGATGAAAAAGATATCAATGCCACGACTTGGTCAGAATATGATAGATCAGAGAGAATCGAAGAAATAAGATAGCGGTTATAAAAATGATTCTTAACAGTTCTTATTAAAAGCTATTATTAACATTATCACCGTTAATTGTGCCGAGTTGCCAATATATGTAAGTAACGACCAAGCCACTTATACGGCTCTAATTGTGAATT
>NZ_NEXU01000006.1:0-62358 GCF_002224105.1 Psychrobacter sp. DAB_AL32B
TACGCGCAGACCACTGGTAAGTACCGTATGATAATGATGCGCCTCTAACCAAGATTCCACTTCTTCTTTTGCGACTGGATGATTTGGCGTCAGGCTTTTATTGTTGTCCGCTTTATATTCAGTGTTATCTAATAGGTTAAAGTTACCCATAATGAGATTGCGATAATCAAAGCTGGCTGGATTATAAAAACACAGCGAAATGGCACCATTCTCAGTCAGATGGCGGTCAAAAAAATCCATCACCGCCGCTGGTTCCGCCAACCATTCAAGCAGGGCGTGGCACATAATTAAGTCGAATTTCTCCGTTTTATCAGCAAGCTTCTCTTCGAGTTCTTGATACGGACATACATACCAAGTGATATCCAATTTCCCCTTATTTTGATCGACACTTACTTTTGCTTTTTCCAGCATATTGGCTGAGATATCATTAATAACCAGCGTATGTCCTTGAGTGGCAAGCTCAATCGCAATCTGTGCAAGCCCTGCGCCTACATCTAAAATACGTAAGGGTCGCCCAAGCGTTTTACTCATCTGCACGCTATATTCAAAAATATCACGGCGCAATACTGCCAGCCGAATATCCCCTTTTAAGCCACCATAGACCTTTTTTTCAAAATGATCAGCAATCGCATCAAAGCTGCGATCGGTGCGCGCAGTTTCTTCTGCATCTGCTTTTTGGCTATTGTTAATATCTTGATTGTGATTTTGCATAAGGCTTATTTGTCTTAGAGTATGATATTTTATCAAGTTGCATATTGTGGTGTATCGTACAATAAAGCATGGGGCTAAGCTAGGGTTGGTTGAGAGATACAGCATGTTTGCTATTACATCATACTCGAGGTATTCAACGGTTTAAAAGAGGGTCAATTTGCTTGTAGAAATAGCAAAATCAGCCAGTCCAAACAAGTATGGCGTTAAAGTCGTTTTAACAGTTGTGATTAGATTAAAAAAAGACCGTTAATGAGCTGTTTTGCTTGATTTTAATGGCATCTAGATACCCCTAAATCAACAAATTTGTGCTAAAATAGCTTCTTTTATTAAACATTAAAACTATCGCCATTTTCCTATTGTTTTGCACGCTTAGCAGTGCTTTTTTTATGGTTTATATTTTGATAGTAGCTGCGCATTTATGTCGCTATATTTTTGTATAAGTTATAATTGTCTCTAGAAAAAGAGTCTCTAGAAAAAGTGTCAACATTAGAAAAAAATATGAGTGAGGGAGTGTATATGAGCGAATCGGTCAGTCCTATTGGCATCGTAGATGAACTAAAGCAATCCTATCTGGATTATGCGATGAGCGTGATCGTCTCACGTGCGCTGCCTGATGTGCGTGATGGCTTCAAGCCTGTACACCGCCGTGTGATGTACGCTATGCACGTGCTATCTAACGACTACAACAAGCCATACAAAAAATCAGCGCGTGTGGTCGGGGACGTCATCGGTAAATATCACCCGCATGGCGATAGTGCGGTTTATGATGCAATTGTGCGGATGGCGCAGGATTTTAGCTTGCGTTATCCTATGGTTGATGGTCAAGGTAACTTTGGCTCGATCGATGATGATCCACCGGCAGCAATGCGTTATACCGAAGTGCGTATGACCAAGCTGACCCATCAAATGCTGGCAGATTTGGATAAAGACACCGTCGATTGGGAAGATAACTACGATGGTTCTGAGCGTATGCCTAGCGTCATGCCGGCACGCGTTCCTAACTTGCTGGTCAATGGTGCAACTGGTATTGCCGTTGGTATGGCGACCAATATGGCGCCGCATAACCTGACCGAAGTCATCAATGCTTGCTTGGCGTATGCCAACAATCCGCAAATCTCTGCTGAGGAGCTGATGACGCATATCTCAGGTCCTGACTTTCCTACAGGCGGTATTATTTATGGTCGCGCGGGTATTTTAGACGCCTATCGTACGGGTAAAGGTCGTTTACATATTCGCGGTCGCTATCATATTGAGCCAATGACGGACACCGGTGTCAATCGTGATCGTGAGCGTATTGTCTTCACCGAAGTACCGTACCAATCTAATAAAGCTAAGATGATTGAGCGTATTGCTGAACTAGTACGCGACAAAAAGATTGAAGGCATTAGCGAAATACGTGATGAGTCTGATAAAGACGGTATGCGTATTGCTATTGACTTGCGCCGCGGCGAAACAGCCGAAGTTATTGTTAATAACTTGTTTCTACAAACGCCACTTGAGTCCAGCTTTAGTATCAATATGGTGGCGCTCGATAATGGTCAGCCAAAGCTATTGACGTTGCGTCAGCTGATTGCTGCCTTTGTACGCCATCGTCAAGAAGTCGTGACCCGCCGCACTATTTATGAGCTTAATAAAGCGCGCGTTCGTGGTCATTTGCTCGAAGGCTTAACCGTTGCACTGGCGAATATCGACGAGATTATTGCGGCTATTAAAGCGTCCGCTAGTCGCGCTATGGCTCGTGAAAACTTACTAGACAATACCTGGGGCTCAGGTAGTGTAGTCGCCATGCTAGAGGCGGCTGGTAGCCAGTCAGTACGACCTGATTATATCGAAGGTGAAGATCCAAAAGCACCGTTTGGTCTCATTGATGATCAAAATGCAGGTGAGCAGCGCTATCGTTTATCACTGGAGCAGGTCAATGCCATTTTAGACATGCAATTACATCGTCTAACGGGTCTTGAGCAAGATAAATTGACCGAAGAATATCAGGATCTATTACGTGAAATCGCGAATTTAGAGTCTATTCTTGGTGATTTTGACAAGCTAATGACCATTATTTCTAACGAGATGATTGAGATTCGTGACAACTTTGGTGATGAGCGCCGTACGGATATCGTTGATTCGCGTACTGACTTTAGCCGCGAAGATTTGATTCCTGAACAAACCGTCGTGATGACCGTATCGCGTACGGGTTATGCTAAAACGCAGCCTATCGACGATTATGTGGCGCAAAAACGTGGCGGTAAAGGTAAATCTGCGACCGCCATGAAAGAAGACGATGTGATTGACCATTTAGTCGTAACCTCTACTCACTCGACAGTACTGTGCTTCACAGATACGGGTCGTGTGTTTAGCTTACGCGGTTTTGAAGTACCTATTGCCAGTCGCGGCGCCCGTGGTCGTCCATTAGTCAATCTTATTGGCTTGAATGCTGATGAGACAGTCACGACGATATTGCCCATTCCAAAAATAGTGGAAGAGTTATCTGCAAAAGACGAGATGTCAATAGTAGATGCTACCGATCATACAGATAGCGATAGTGATGATGATTCATTAGAAAGCAGCAATGAAGCACAGCCACCGTTTGTATTCTTTGCGACAGCCAATGGTACGGTGAAGCGTGTAGAGCTCAAGCAGTTTGCCAATATTCGCTCAAACGGTCTTATTGCCGTTGGTCTAGAAGAAGGCGATAAATTGGTAAGCGCTCGTATCACTGACGGTAGCCAAGAGGTGATGTTGTTTGCCTCAAGTGGTAAAGCCATCCGTTTTGATGAAAATGATGCGCGCGCTATGGGTCGTACGGCAAAAGGCGTTCGTGGTATGCGTTTGGCTAATGATGAGTTTATTAAGTCATTGGTGGTTATCGAAGATGACGTACGCGAAATTCTGATTGCTTGTGAAAACGGTTTTGGTAAACGTACCTTTATTGAAGAATTTAATAAGCAAGGACGTGGCGGTGGCGGCGTTATCGCTATTAAAACTAGTGAGCGTAATGGTGCGCTAGTTCGTGCGACCAAGGTCGAGCCTGAAGACGATATTATCTTAATATCAGATAAAGGCACACTAGTCCGTACGCCAGTGCAGCATGTCGCCAGTTCGGGTCGTAATACTCAAGGTGTTACCTTAATTCGTCTGTCAAAAGATGAGAAGCTGGTCGCTATGGCGCGTGTTGAACACGAAGAAGGCGACAACGAGCTAGTCGATGCGATGAGAGAAGACGGTACGTTTGATGTAGAAGGTCAAGAGCAGATCGATATTGATGCGGCAAATATTGATGCTGCAGAAACAGATGTCAATGAGTCTAATCATTCAGAAACTGACACTGACGAATAACGCTTTTATTAGATAGCTTTTTGATCTGGTTTTTGCATCACTGTTCTAGAAAAAGCCTCTGACGTTATCGTTGGAGGCTTTTGTTTTTTTCTATTTATTAAGGCTGTTGTTATGCTTACGACCAACCAAACCTTTCAGGGAACTTTAGCTTCGATATCATCAAGTTTTTTATTTTCATTGATGTTCTTATTTGGGCTATTTATGCTGCCGTTATCGGGTACGCAAGTAGCTTCATGGCGCATATTAATGATGCTCTTGAGCTTAGTGATATTAGTCAGCTTCACCAAGCAGTGGCAACATGTCTTTGATTATCTAAAAACATTAAAGTCCATAAAAGAGTGGATTATCTTTATATTACCAACACCGATTTTGGGTGGGCAGATTTGGCTGTTTATGTGGGGACCGGTGAATGGTTTCGGTCTTGATGTCACGTTGGGCTATTTCTTATTGCCGCTGGTGATGATAATAGTCGGACGTTTTTTTTATCATGAGGATATGAGTACACTACAGTGGCTCGCAGCGCTCTGTGCAGCGCTTGGTATTGGCTATGATATATTTCAATACGGTAGCGTATCTTGGGTGACTTTGTTTGTGTGCTTGGGTTATCCGCCTTATTATCTTTTACGACGTAAGCTTGCTGTACCGCCAATTACGGGTTTGTTATCAGATTTGACCTTGCTCACGCCTGTGGTACTGATTATGCTTTATGTTAGTGGCGGCTTTAGCATGGCGGCACAAGCCAGCAAGTTTTGGTATTTATTGCCACTGCTCGGTGCTTTTAGTGCGCTTGCCATGTCGCTGACCATGATTGCCAGTAGTAAGCTACCTGTTTCGCTATTTGGGGCGCTCAGCTATGTAGAGCCCATGCTGTTATTTGTATTATCCATTACCATCTTAAATCAAAGCTTGGATGAAGGTGGTTCTTTATTTATGTATGGCATGATTACTTTGGCATTATGTATCATGATTATTGATAGTATCAAAGGCTATCTTATTCGTCGTCGTGACAATCATTTACATGGCTACCGAGAGCCGCAAGTGGGCGGATTTCCACCGCGTCGTCGTTTAAAAGATTATCGTATAGAGGGTGTATTAAAGGCGCGTCGTTTCCGTAAAATCAGAAAGTATCAACAAAAAATAGATAAGATTACTCGTAAAATTGAAGCGTTAGATTCAAAATAAGTATTGAGACCAGTGTTAATTGTATATGGTATTAATATTTAAACTTCACTTAAGAAATATTGTTTATCATCAAGTGTTATCGCTGCTTTTATGACTGTTTTTTATTACTAAGCTACTAACTACTAACTACTAACTACTAAGCTACAAGGCTATATGGCAAGGCGATAAAACAGCAATTAAGTACATTATTATCAATCACTGTTATAATTGACTTAAATCGGGATTTTCTGTTTAAAAGCTATCTATAAAGTATAATAGCGAACTACAAAAACTTATTACAAGGATTGTTTATGTTACACCTTCATCATTTAGCAAACTCACGCTCATTCCGCATCTTATGGCTGTTAGAAGAGCTTAACATCGATTATAAATTGACTTGTTATGAGCGCAATAAGGCGTATCGTGCACCGGATAGTTTGAAGCAAATCCATCCGCTCGGTCATGCACCAATGTTAGAAGTAGACGACCGTGTGCTGATTGAATCAGGATTTATCATCGAGTATTTATTAAAGCACTATGATACAGAAAAGCAATTTAAGCCAGCTGATGACAATGAGGCCGCGTGGGAAGCTTATACTTTTTGGCTACACTTTGCTGAAGCGTCAGTGATGCCGCCATTGGTCATGCGTTTGGTCTTCACTAAAGTGGTTGAGCAGTCGCCTATGCTCATCAAGCCTGTGAGTAAAAGCATTAGAAATCAAGTCGAAAAAAGCATGATAAGCAATAGCTTGGATGCTATATTGACGATGATGGAGCAGCATTTACAAGATAATCATTGGTTTGCTGGTACAGAATTTAGCGCCGCTGATATTCAGATGCACCTTGCAGTCGTTGGTGCCAATGCAGGTTCAGGCTTAAATAGCAGTAAATATGCCAATATCTTAAATTGGCTCAAACGCTGTGAAGAACGTGATGCCTTTAAGCGAGCAGAAGATAAAGGTGGTCGTGTTAAGTTTTAAGTACTAGCATTTAATCAACCATATCAGTGATAAACACTGAGTTTAATATTAAAATAAAAGGTTTTGTTTATTTATAAGCAAAACCTTTTTTAGGATAAATTAATGACAGACCTGAATAAATATAATCCCAAAAATACTCATACAGATAGTGCTGCTGAACAACAAATTGATACTGTACATGCCAATAGCCAGCAGGTATCTGTCAAAGCATGGTCACAAAAATTACTGGTGGTTTTGCTGTGCCTGGCCAGCTTTTATGGCGGTTGGAAATCCTATGAGTCCAATATGATTAATGAGTGCACTGCCAATGGCGGGCAAATGGTTGAAGGGCAAAGAACCATGCTATGTCAATTGTCATAAAAAGTGAGATTAATAAGTAAGGAAGATAGTCGATGCTAAAGTTAACCTTTTTGGGTACCTCGGCAGGTGTGCCAACCAAGCAGCGTAACGTGACGGCGTTGGCGATTGAGTGTCTTAATCCTTATTTGGTTGGCTCGAGTCGACAGCAGGATCAGGATAACAACCAACATACCGGCCAAAATGCTAGCCAAAATAAAAAGTCACGACTGTGGTTATTGATTGATTGCGGTGAAGGCACCCAGCATCAGCTATTACATAGCAAGTTATCTTTACATCAGTTAGCCGTGATTTGCATCACCCATGTACATGGTGATCATTGTTATGGTCTGCCAGGGCTGCTGGCGAGTGCGGCGATGTCAGGCCGCCACGCACCGCTAACACTCATTGCGCCAAAAGCAATTGCTACGCTGCTTGATGCTATTATGCTAACCACAGAATTAGAATTACCCTTTGTCATCAACTTTATGGCGATAGAAGATTTATTATCTCAGCAAGATGGCAAGATTAGTCTCTGTCTGGACTCACAGCATCAGCTGGATATTGATATCACGCCGTTATCACATCGAGTCGCCTCTTATGGCTTTGGTATTACTCAAACTATTAATCGTCGCACGCTTAATAAAGATAAATTGACAGCAGATGGCATTCCAGCAAGCGCACTGTGGGGCAAACTGCAACACGGTGAAGATGTGATGACCGATAATGGACGTAAAATCCTTTCAGGAGACTACGTTGATAATGATGTACAGCGTACACGGGTAGTAATAGCTGGGGATAATGACAGTCCAAATTTACTATTCGACGTTGTCAAAGATGCTGATTTATTGGTGCATGAAGCCACTTATACTCATGAAGTGTTACTTAAGATTCAGGGTAAAAACCCAGACTTTGATCCCATGCACAGCAGTGCGCAATTGCTTGGAAAATTTGCTCAGAATGTCGGACTCAAAAATTTAATTTTGACCCATTTTAGTGCTCGTTATCAAAGCTTTGATAATGCGAGTAGCCGTACGCCAAACATGGCGCATATCCGTATAGATGCCGAGAGTGCTTATAAAGGTAATTTATGGCTAGCGGCAGACTTTGCACAATATGCGGTCAATGGTGCAGCTGATTTGGGAGACGGTAAAGAGAATAACCGCGTGCAGTATGTAGGATCTGCACGCGACAATGAGAAATAACTAAATGAGAAACAATTAAACGTTAAGACTGTCTTCAGCAGCCAGCTTTGATTGTCCTATCCAGTAACGGCTAAACTGATAAGCCACTCGACCAGAGCGACCACCACGCTCTGCTGCCCAGCGTAGTGCCGCTGCTCTAATATTATCAGGGAGTGCTTTATTAGTTACTTCGATGTTAGCTATTTCAACGTCCTGTGTTTCAAGATTGCTATCACCATTAACAGTCGTATTACCCACGCTATCTATGATGTGCTTTTGCTGGATAGATAAGTAATGGCGAACTATTTGTAAATAAGTCGTTTGATCCATCGGATGAAAGGATAGCCAGAGGCCAAAGCGATCAGATAGCGACACCGTCTCATCAATAGTCTCGTAAGGATTGACCTCATCAGTCTGACCATTATAAATATTGACGTTGTCTTTCATCAATTGTGGCAATAAGTGGCGGCGGTTACTGGTGGCATAGACCAATAATTTGTCTTGCTCTGAATCAAGGGCACCATCCAAGACACTTTTTAGCGTACGGTAGCTTTCATCTTGACCGTTAAATGCCAAATCATCACAGTACACCACGTAGCGGCATTTACAATCAGCTGGTAGCGCCTTTATCGCTGCACGTATTTTATCCAGCACTTTTAGATCATCACGGGCAATTTCAATAATGCGTAAACCTTGATTATGATAGGCTTGTAGCAATGCTCGAATCAATGAAGACTTACCAGCGCCGCGTGTTCCTGTCATCAGGACATGATTGGCTGGATAGCCTTTTAGGAATTGGCGCGTATTTTGTACCAGTTTTGACTTTTGAGTGTCGATACCATGCAAGTCATCTAAACTTAAAAACAAGTTGACCGCTAATGGCTCCAAGTGACCATTGTGACCACCGACCCAGCGATAAGCCAATTGTGTAGGATCAATCTCAATCGTTGGCGTGACCTGCGCTTGCAAATATTGACTGAGTAACTCCAATAAATGGTCAGGCAGGGCATAATTAGCAGGATTCTGAGATAAATTAGATGGTTGCGACATAATGACTCTAGCAGTTAAGGTTGTGTTTAAGTTAGGCAATAGCAATTTAATAAGGGCTTCACTGTAGCATGAAAAACAGCACCATTAAAAATAGGGCCATTAAAAACAGCACTATTAAAAAGAATACTATGAAAAATAGTGCCAGTAATCCGTCTATTATACAAGCGTTACAGGCGCAATCTCAGCAGCTACTGCCAATTATTACTCAAGCGTTATCAGCATTGCTATATTATGAAATAACGCATCAGCGTATTAGTCAGCAAGATAGTCAGCAAAAAAACCAAATCGACGCTAAGATATTAATCGTTTATCAAGGGTTAACGCGCGCTCAGCATCCGCAGTTTGGTTGCGTGATGATTAAATGGCAGTTAAGTGCTGATGTCAGTCAAGGCGCATCTCATTTAATTCATGAAGCCGACGTTTTAAAATATTTAAATGCTTTATCAAAAAATCAAAATAACCATGCCGCTATCGCACCGCTAATGTTAGCTTATGAAAACCTAACAGTTCAAATATTAGAGCAGTCTCAGCAGCTGACTATCATTGTCATGCCTTATTATCCAAACGGTAGCTTGGCGAATCAGCTTAGCGCTCAAAAGCATTTATTATTAACTGATAAAATAAAGCATCGTTTCATCGTGCAGACTGCACATCTGATAGCCAATCTACATAAAGCGGGCTGGCTATATAATGATATTAAACCGAGTAATATTTTACTCGATGGTTTCTTGACGAATGATGCTGATAATAGCAGCATCATGCCTAATTTATTATTGACCGATTTTGCCTTAGCCGCGTCAATTAATAAATCAATGGCGGTAAATCTTGCCGGTACGCCCGCGTATCTTGCACCTGAGCGCTGGCAAGGACAGGGTGCAACACTGCAAAGTGATATCTATGCGTTTGGAATAATGATGTATGAGATATTAATGGGAAAGCGCCCATTTAAGGTAAATATTGAAAGTAGCGATCCAATGATTGAGTGGGCAACTCAGCATTGCCAACAGCCTGTACCAAAATTTCCATCAGAATACAGTCGTTATCAATATATTATTGATAAGGCCTTGGCGAAGCAAATGGAGAGGCGATATCAAAATATGAAGGAGATTTTGAGGGATTTAACATTATTGAAAAATAAGTAAAGCGTACTACTGATAGTCTTGATAGAGCGCTTCAACAGACTTATCATTAACGATGCTTTGACACTGAGCAAACTGAATATTAAACGTATCTCTCAATTCATTAACCTGATCTATATTTGTTTTGTTAGTATGGGAGTAATTTGCCTTAGCGCTAATAGTATAGAGGCTCAATGTGTTTAATGCCTCATCACAAACCTCAAAAGGTGCAATGGTTGGCAGACGATTGACATTCACATTATCTATGATTCTATAAGTGTTGCTTATAGTGCTTGTTAATAGTTTGCTATCTTGGGTAGCAATCGCGCTTTCCATCCCTGTCTTTAGAACGGTTAACTTTTCTAAAAGTATCTCTGCATCATGGTGAAAGCCACTAAATTTATCTAAGCTCATCATAACCTTGGTATTCGAGTCTGTACCTGCACCAGCTGAAATAGCGGGTTTATATAGGCTGCGAAGCCCAAAAAGACTAGCTGCTAATAGCACCAGTAGACCTACCGTCAGCCAAAATCCTTTATTCATCGTTTTAAACCAGTCATTTTATGCCTCTAATAGGTATTTTACATAAACCCCAAACACAAAAAAACCTGCTAAAAAGCAGGTTTTGATATTTGATCTAAGATGTACTATCCGAAAATGGTGGGGCTGGAGAGACTCGAACTCTCACACCTTGCGGCGCTAGAACCTAAATCTAGTGCGTCTACCAATTCCGCCACAGCCCCATTTTCGTTACTCTATCATCAAAAGCAGTTAAATTCAAATGCTATCTAGACAGTTAACTGATTCGGTAGTGCGTCTCAGTGGTTGGCTATTATATAGAGTTTGAGTAGTTTGGCAACCCCTATTTGCAACTATTTTGAGTTATTTAACAATTAATTTTACTATTTATTATAAATAGCTGATATTGCTATGATTTTTATCTGATATTTTTGCGTCTTTAATTCTTATTTGCTTTGTTGTTCTAATGAAGAGATATCTAATTGCTGCAACTTGCGTGTCAGTGTATTGCGCCCCCAACCGAGCAAGTTGGCTGCTGCTATCTTTTTTCCGCCACTATGATTGAGCGCTGCCGTAATTAAGACACGCTCAAACTCAGGTGTTGCCGTCTGCAAAATGTCGGTTTCTCCAGTCTTTAGCGATTGCTCAGCCCAGTCAGCCAAGGCTTGCTGCCAACTTGGGCTTTCATGAATTTGATGGTTTTGAGCAAGTTGCAATGACGCTAAGCTTTGTTCTTGATGCGGCTCTAGAGTAGAGGAGAGACTTTCGAGCAGCTCTGGTGGTAAGTCATCAATCATGACCGTATCGCCAGTTGTCATCACCGTCAACCATAGGCAAACATTTTCAAGTTGACGGACATTACCGCGCCATTCAAAAAACTGCATAATCTCTAGCGCCGTAGGATGTAGCTGCTTTGGTGCTGTATGCATCTGTTCAGCAGCGCGCTGCATAAAATAAGTCGCTAACGCTGGAATGTCCTCGCGCCGTGTTCGTAGTGGTGGCAGCGGTAAACGTATGACATTAAGCCGATAAAATAAATCCTCACGGAACTTGCCTTGCTTGACCAGCTCTTCTAAATTTTGGTGAGTAGCGGCGATGATACGTACATTTACTTTGACAGGCTGCTGCCCACCCACGCGATAAAACTCTCCATTGGCCAGTACTCTTAGCAGCCGTGTTTGGGTACTAAACGGCATATCACCGATTTCATCCAAAAATAACGTGCCGCCATCCGCCTGCTCAAAACGACCTTGACGCATCGTCGTCGCGCCAGTAAACGCCCCTTTTTCGTGGCCGAATAGCTCAGACTCAATCAAATCATGTGGAATTGCCGCCATATTAAGGGCAATAAAAGGCTGCTGCTGACGCGGTGAATGCTGATGCAAAGCGCCAGCGACCAATTCTTTACCCGTACCTGATTCACCCGTGATTAAGACAGTAATAGGCGAGTGCGCCAATCTGCCAATGGCGCGAAATACCGTCTGCATCGCTTGCGATTGACCAATGATACCGCTCGGGTTGTCGTTAGCTTTGGTATCAGTTTTAACCTCAACGTTATTTTTAGCTTCTTTATTAGTACGGTTTTGATGCTTAGTTTTGGCATTGGGTTTTGTATGCGTATCAGACCCAATTGTATGATTTTCTACAACCATATTGGGTTGATAATTAATCGCTTTATAAATCGTTGCGACGGCATCATCCAAATCAAAGGGCTTCGGCAGATATTCAAATGCACCTGTCTGATAGCTATTAATGGCAGAAGTAAGGTCTGAATGCGCCGTCATAATCACGATTGGCAGCTTAGGAAAATGTTGATTCACCCAATCACTAAAGGACAAGCCATCCATTAAAGGCATACGAATATCAGTCAATATCACATCAGGTAACTGCGCGGCTGACTCTCGCTGTTGCAAGATATCATTGAGACGTGTCCATGCTGCCTGCGCTTGGGTAAAGCTGATAACGATAAGACCAGCATCTTCAAAAGTGTCCGCCAATACCAAACGCAGTGCTGGATCGTCATCGATCAACCATAAAGTCGCCGTATTATCATCAGTGGCATTATTGACCGTTACTTTTATTGTTTTATTATTAATAGCTCGGTCACTCATTATTTGATCGTTTGACGTTTGATTATCGCTTTTAGGTGTATGGTTGTCGTTATATTTAGTCATTTATCAGGCCTAATGAGCAATGGATTGGTTCAGTTTATGATTCAGCATTTTGCGAGTGAGCAGTGTTAAATAGCACTGTCGCTTACGCCTCAATTATGGGCTGACGAAAAGGCAGGTAAAGTGTAAAACACGTCTGACTATTGGTATTGTTATGATGTTTTTTTTGGTTATTCTGACGACTATAGTTAGGGTTTTGTGATTGGTTAGAGCTAACATCAATCATACCATGATGACGGCTGATGATATCCTGCACAATCGATAAGCCAAGGCCAGTCCCTGTAGCACGGCTGGTCACCATGGGGAAAAATATTTGTCCGATCAATGCTGGATCAATCCCTGGGCCGTTATCGGTGATAGTGACTTGCAGGACTTGTTTGTGCTGCTGCCCACCAATCGTATGCTGAAAGACAACTCGTGTTTGAATATATAGTTTGGGTTGATAGCTACCATAGTTACCGTTAGTACTCAATGGCGTGATATTTGATGGTAAGCGACTCAATTCAGTAGACGTATTCTGCTGAAGTACTTGTTCAAATTCGGTCATCGATTCACAAGCGTTATTAATCAGGTTTAAAAACACTTGAATCAACTGGTCTTTATCAGCACATAATTCAGGCAACGACAAGTCATAATCACGCTGTAGTATCACTTGTGGATACTGATGGACTATCAAGGCTAAAACATGTTCTAACGGTTCATGAATATTGAGGATTTGCCAATTTGGTAATTGACTGGGGCCAAGGAATTGCCCAATAAGTGCAGTTAAGCGGTCGGTCTCCGAGATGATGATATCGGTATAGCTACGTAGTTTTGATGCAGTTTTTTGTAGGTTGTTATTAGCGTTTGAAAGGGGGTTTAAAACAGAGTTTGCATTGTTAATAGCAGCAGGGAAATTGCTATTAAGAGTAGAAGGACTGCTGTTAACAATAGAAATGTCACTAAATTTGATAAATTGACGTTGCAATAATTGCGCCGCGCCGCGTATGCCAGCAAGCGGATTTTTGATTTCATGGGCGACTGAGCGCAGCATATGCCGGGCAACGCTATATTGCTGCTGTTGGCGCTGCTCCTCTGAAATACGACTTTGGCGATCTTTGCCCCACATCTCGATAATAAAATAGCTTCGCTGCTGATAAACGACAGGCGTGACGCTATAGTCGACTGAGAGGGGTGAATGACCATTTAATTGGCTGTTTATAAGGTAATCATGATCGATAAAGGGTTGTTGATAATGCTGCGCCTGATTAAATCTTGCCGTTAAAGGGCGAATTTGCTCATCGCCATCGCTGTTATTAATGTTAGGGTTTTCTTTTAACGTTAACTCATTAGGTGCAAGCAGTATCAATATAGATTGATTGAGTAATCGTCCACTACTGATAGCGAGTAGTTGCTCAGCTTGGGCGTTTAGCCAAGTAATAGACAGCTCGTCATTGATCCATAAGATAGCCGTAAACAAATGCTGTGATATAAATGCTAGGTCAGGGGTCGGTTTTGCGCTTACAAAATCAGCTGTCATTAGTAATGCCTAGGATAGCGAGATACTCGATATAATATTTAACCATAAATCAACACTATAGAGCGGCAAAACTGGTGATTATCACAAAAAAAACGTACAATGCGCACAGCCAATTTATCTCTAGCAAGGTCAGCCATGCCCAAAACTTCTACCGAGTCCGTTAACACGACTATCACTACCTCACAGCCAGCTTCTATGTCAACAGCTTCTATGCCAAAAGACACTGCCACCATTTTTAATCCTGCCAAGCCAGCAATGGTGCAAGAGCAGCTTAAGACAGATAATGTCGAGCCTTACCATCATAAAGCCAATCATAATCAAAACCGTAGTATTGCCCAAAGTGGTGATGCGACTATACATGCAACCACCAGCGCGACAGCCTCTAGTCCAACAACGGCAGCGCCAAAGATTGGTTTTGTATCGCTAGGTTGCCCAAAAGCCTTGGTGGATAGTGAGCGCATTATTACTGAGCTGAGCCGTGATGGTTATCAAGTCGCCAGCGACTATGAAGGCGCAGATTTAGTCATCGTCAATACTTGCGGCTTTATTGAATCAGCGGTACAAGAGTCGCTAGATGCCATCGGTGAGGCGATTAGCAAAAACGGTAAAGTTATCGTTACTGGTTGCCTCGGTAAAGAAGCGGATAAAATCCGTGCAATGCATCCTGCGGTATTAGCAGTGACCGGCGCGCACGCTTATGACGAAGTGATTAGAGCAGTTGCGCTGCATGTGCCTAAGCCTGATCGCAGTAATGATAAAGATTATAATCCTAAGATAGATTTGATTAATGAGGCGGGTATCAAATTAACGCCCAGTCATTATGCTTATCTGAAAATATCAGAAGGCTGTAATCATCGTTGTACTTTTTGCATTATTCCAAGCTTACGCGGTGATTTGGTTTCGCGTCCGATTGATAGCGTGATGAATGAAGCCATGGCGCTGAAGAACGCTGGCGTCAAAGAGCTGCTAATTATCTCGCAAGATACGTCAGCGTATGGTTTAGATTTAAAATATAAAACCAGCTTTTGGAATGGTATGCCGCTGAAGTCTAAATTTTATGACTTATGCCAAGCGTTGAACGATTTGGGTATTTGGGTACGTCTGCATTATGTCTATCCGTATCCGCATGTCGATAAAGTCGTTCAATTGATGGGTGAAAAGAAGCTGCTGCCTTACCTTGACATTCCCTTTCAGCATGCCAGTCATAGCATCTTAAAAGCCATGAAGCGTCCTGCGCATAGCGAAAATACCTTGGCGCGTATTCACGCATGGCGTGAGATTTGTCCTGATATCGTGATTCGCTCAACCTTCGTTGTTGGCTTCCCAGGTGAGACTGAAGAAGATTTCCAATGTCTGCTTGACTGGTTAGTCGAGGCACGTCTTGATCGCGTTGGTGCTTTTACTTATTCGGAAGTGGAAGGCGCGGTTGCTAATGACTTGCCTAATCATGTACCTGAAGCCATTAAGCAAGAGCGTTACGAGCGTTTGATGACGTTACAGCAAGATATCTCTGCGCAAAAACTGCAAGAAAAAATCGGTAAAACCTTAATGGTATTGGTCGATGAGATTGATTTTGATGAGGGTGTTGCGATTTGCCGTAGCTATGCTGATGCGCCTGAGATTGACGGTCACGTCTATGTCGATGACATTACTGCTGCGGTGAAAGTAGGGCAGTTCTTAACGGTTACTATTGATGATGCCAGCGAATATGACTTATTTGCCAGTTATAAGGGTTAACCATCCAACACGATAGGCGCGTGAAAATTGCCCAACAGTGGGCAGTTTTTGCTACAATTAGCGCAATTTAGTCTTTTATACGCTTACCATCGATTATGGCGTTATAGACGAGCCCAAAGCCAAAATCTATTTGTATTTTACCGATAACTTTAATTATAATTTAATGCTAACAAGGTGACCTCATGTCTGACAAAAACCCGCGTTACTCACGTATCTTGCTTAAACTCTCTGGTGAAGCTTTAGCCGGTGGTAAAGAAATGGGTATTGATAGCGAAGTGCTCGATAAAATGAGTTTATCTATCGCCCATCTGCGTGGTCTTGGTGTGCAAGTTGGTATCGTGGTCGGCGGTGGTAACTTATATCGCGGTGCTCAATTACAAAAAGAAGGCTTGGTTGGTCGGGTTACCGGCGATCAAATGGGTATGCTAGCGACTGTCATGAATGGTCTGGCGATGCGTGATGCCCTTGAGCGCCGTAATATTAAAACACGTTTGATGTCAGCACTGCCGATTGGTGAAGTGACCGAAAGCTATAGCAGCCGTAATGCGATTCGCTACCTTAAAAACGGCGAAGTTTGTATCTTTGTTGCGGGTACCGGCAATCCTTTCTTTACCACTGATACAGCTGCTTGCTTGCGCGGTATTGAAATCGAAGCTGGCTTAATTTTAAAAGCGACCAAAGTTGATGGTGTTTATGACAAAGACCCAAGCTTACATGCTGATGCGGTTAAATATGACGGTTTAACTTTTGATGAAGTGTTAGAGCAGAAACTCGGCGTGATGGATTTAACAGCCATTGCTTTATGCCGTGAGCATAACGTGCCGCTACAAGTATTTGATATGACCAAGCCTAATGCTTTATTAAATGTCATCATGGGCGAAAATGAAGGCACACGTGTTTATCATTAATATAGCAGTCGTTGGCATGATAATAAGACGAGTAGAGATTCAGTAATTACTTATCTGGCAATGAATACCTTAATAGTTTTTATAATTAACAATAATGAATGATTTATCGATAGCGATAAATAAGGATACATGATGATTAATGAAATTAAGCAAGACGGCGAAGCGCGCATGCAAAAAACTTTAGAAGCGCTTGAGAGTACCTTTAGTAAAGTCCGTACAGGACGCGCGCATCCAGGTATGTTGTCAGGTGTGATGGTTAGCTACTACGGGTCGCCTACACCTTTGAATCAAGTGGCGAGTGTTAACGTCGAAGACTCGCGTACGCTACTCGTTCAGCCGTTTGAGCGTACGATGGTACAAGCGATCGATAAAGCCATTCGCGAAGCAGATTTGGGTTTGAATCCAATGACCGCTGATGTGATTCGTGTACCGATGCCAGCGTTGACAGAAGATACACGCCGCGATATGCAAAAGCTTGCGCGCGGAGAAGCAGAGAACAGCCGTGTTTCTATCCGTAATATCCGCCGTGATATGATGAATGATATTAAAGAATTGGCAAAAGAAAAAGAGATATCAGAAGATGACGAGCGCCGCGCCAGTGATGATATTCAAAAAATTACTGACAAATTTATTGAGACTATCGATAGCCGTCTGAGTAAAAAAGAAACCGAGTTAATGGCCGTGTAAAAGTTATTCGTCTGTTCGTTTTCGTTTAAAATGCACGTACTATAAGTACGCAGCCATCTAAGATAAGTCATTTAAAGTCAGCTGTTAATTAAAAAGCCAATACTGCATTGCTATTGGCTTTTTATTGACCTATAGACGACTGAGATGTCATTAAGCAAGGTAAGGTGTTTTTAATGCTTGCCGTTAACCTGCTTGCAGGCACTTTTTTTATTTTATAGCTGGTTTATGATAAATCTGTGAATTTTACGTAGTATGTTTTTATGTGCTATAGCGTGCGCTATGATTATTTTACTTCAACAACAAGCAAGTTAGCCTATGTCTATTTCAGATACTTTAGCTCCAGCACTTCTTCCTCGGCACATCGCTATTATCATGGACGGTAATAACCGTTATGGTAAAGTCAATAATTTAGGCAAAGGTCAAGGACATGTCGCTGGCAAAGATGCGCTAGATCCTATTGTCGAGTATTGTGTGAGTACTGGTATTGAGGTTTTAACGGTATTTGCCTTTTCAAGTGAAAACTGGCAACGGCCACCGACTGAGGTGGCATTGCTTATGCATCTACTCAGCTTGACCATCAACGAGCAAATGCCACGGATGTTGAAGTACCACATTCGATTGCGTTTTATCGGTGATCGTAGTCAGCTTAGTGATGACTTGCAAGTATTGATGGTAGATGCTGAAACAAAAACAGCAGATTTTGAAGCCATGACATTAGTAATTGCAATCAGTTATGGTGGTCAGTGGGATATCGCTCATGCAGCCAAACAGCTGGCACGGCAAGTGCAGGCAGGGCAGTTGCGTGCTGAAGATATTAATAAAGAGATGCTGGATCAATACGTGCAGTTGGCAGATGCGCCAGCGGTAGATATGTTGATACGTACTGGCGGCGAGTATCGTCTCTCTAATTTCCTACTATGGCAATCAGCTTATGCTGAATTGTTTTTTACTCAAACACTGTGGCCAGACTTTACCGTAAATGAGCTTGCAGCGATGATAGAGGAATTCGCCCAACGTCAACGCCGCTTTGGTAAAACTAGCGAACAAATAGTGACAGAACAACAGGATTTTTAAAATAATAACAGTCTTAAAAACGCTTTATTAGAGCGCATTAAAGACTCAGTTTCCCGTTGTTTAGGAAACATTAGGCGGCTTTAATTAGCATTAATCGCTATCAATGGACTATTATAGTGAGCAGTTATACTGTATTTTGACCAAATGTTCTTCATTATTATAAGGCTCGATACGTATGTGGCAACGAATTAAGACGGCAATTGTTCTCGTTATTATCGTTGGTATTGCAATGTTTGCGAGCCAAAGTCCTATTTTATTTGCACCGCTATTGGCCATCGGCGTGATTATCGCGGCGCATGAGTGGACGAAGTTGATGCCAAAATGGCGGCAGCCTGCGCTATTTGTACTATTGGTGTTGGTACTGACATTAGTGTCGCTCATGTTCAAAGTGACTTGGTTGTTTTGGTGGGTTGCCTCTCTCGTTATATGGTTAATGGCGCTTTCTTGGGTAAGGGTTTTTCCAACAAAGACCAATTGGTATGGTAAGCAATTGGCATTGATGGGCGCAGTTATTTTAACGGCAGCCATTACTGCTATGTTCTACTTATGGCAATTGTCAGCATGGTGGCTGCTCTATGTCTTCTTATTGGTATGGTGTGCCGATAGTGGCGCTTACTTTGTTGGACGCAAGCTCGGTCGCCGCAAAATGGCACCAAATGTCTCTCCTAATAAAAGTATGGAAGGACTGGCGGGCGGCTTAGTCACTGGTTTACTAGTCGTTGTGGTGATCAGTGTGTTTAAGCTGCAACTGACTGGCCTGCCTTTAATCGCATTTGTGGCATTATCAGCGCTGACGATTTTGGCCTCAGTACTGGGTGATTTATTTGAGTCGATGCTCAAACGTCGCGCTGATGTCAAAGATTCAGGAACGATACTACCTGGACATGGTGGTGTACTTGACCGTATTGATTCGCTGTTGTCTGCCACCCCGATATTTGCGCTTGGTTTTTGGGCGCTACAGCAGTTAGGGTTAATAGTGGTTTAAGATTGAAGCGTATGCTTATTTTATAGTAGGTAAGCTGAGCTGATTTTTAGTCTCATTTATCAAGTGTTTTCTTGATTTCTTATTTAATTTTCCACCGTATTATTTATAGGCACCGATGGTTATGACCCAACGCATCGCCGTACTAGGCGCGACAGGCTCGATTGGCGATAGCACGTTAGCAATCTTGGCGGCGCAACCACAGCATTACGACGTTTATGCCTTATCAGGCTATCATCGTTTAGATAAACTATTTGCACTCTGCCAGCAGTTCTTGCCCAAGCGTGTCAGCGTACCGACAGCAGCAGTCGATGACTTCGCCCAGCGTCTCAGTGCGGCAGGTCTGAATATTGAGGTGGTAGGCGGCGCAGCAGGGTTGATAGATATTGCTACTGACTCGCAAACCGATACCGTCGTCGCGGCTATCGTGGGTGCTGCAGGACTGCCTTCTACATTAGCAGCAGCCCGTGCAGGCAAGCGTATTTTACTGGCGAATAAAGAAGCGCTAGTGATGGCAGGGCAAGTGATGATCAGCGCTGTCAAAACGCATCATGCAATCTTGTTGCCCATCGACTCAGAACACAATGCTATTTTCCAATGTTTACCGTCTGCTATTCAACAAGACAATACCCAAATTCATCAGTCAGATCATGGTGTACGCAAGTTATGGTTGACCGCCTCTGGTGGGCCATTTTTGCAGCAGTCGTTTGCTCAGATGCAGCAAGCTAGCGTTGCTGAAGCAGTCAAACATCCAAACTGGTCGATGGGACAAAAAATATCAGTCGACTCTGCCACGATGATGAATAAGGGACTTGAGCTGATTGAAGCTTGCCATTTATTTGATTTACCTGAAAATAAGATAAATGTGGTCATTCATCCACAAAGTATCATTCACTCAATGGTAGAATATAGTGATGGTAGCTTTTTGGCGCAGCTGGGCAGTCCCGATATGAAAACGCCCATTGCTCATGCGCTCAGCTATCCCAATCGTATTGATAGTGGCTCGCAGCCATTAGACTTATTTGCGTTAAGTGGTCTAGAGTTTATTAAACCAGATTTGCAGAAATTTGCCTGTTTGCATCTTGCGCGTCAAGCAATGCAAGCTGGTACACAAGCGACGATTGTATTAAACGCTGCTAATGAGATTGCGGTTGCTGCATTTTTAGAAGGTAAAATTCGCTTGACTGATATTGCTGATCTTAATGAGCAAGCGCTGAATGAGATACAAGTGCCACTATTAAATGAAACTGCCGATATTGATGAGATTTTAGCCATTGATAAAATAGCACGTCGTCATACCAATGAGTTTGTAGCAAAAATGACCTAAGCGTATCAAGCACCATTATTCAATTTATAAAAAATATTGATAAAAGATACTGATAAAAATACTGAGAAAAGATCATGACGTTTTTATTAACGCTGCTTGCGGCAATATTTGTCTTAGGTCCGCTCATTGCTTTACATGAGTGGGGTCACTATATTGTGGCGCGACTCTGCGGCGTGAAAGTGCTCACGTATTCTATCGGTTTTGGGCCCAAACTCTTTGGCTGGACCAGCAAAAAAAGCGGCATTGATTATCGTATTTCAGCCTTGCCACTCGGTGGTTACGTCAAGATGCTTGATGAGCGTGAAGGCGAGGTGGCAAAAGAAGAGCAGCATTTAGCATTTAATCGTCAGCATCCACTAAAGAAAATAGCGATTGTCGCCGCTGGTCCTATCATGAATTTTGTCATTGCGATTGTACTGTTTTGGGTGTTGTTTATGACCCCATCAGAGCAGCTCGCTACCAAGATTGGTCAAGTATTACCAGATACGCCTGCTGCGATAGCACAGCTGCCTGTCGGCGATAAAATCATTGCCATTGATGGTCATGAAGTACAAACATGGGAAGGCATTAACTATCGCCTTGCTGGGCGCATGGGCGAGACGGATAATGTGAGTGTCACTTTGCAATCAGAGGCAAAAGCCAATGGTTTAAATGCTTCGACTGATTCGACCAAAACTTATCAAGCACCCGTTAAAGAGTTTATGCAAGGCGCGGCACAAGGTAAAGATGCCTTGTCGAGCTTTGGTATGATACCGTGGCAGCCGCAGATTGAACCGATCGTTGGTGATTTGACGCCTGATGGCGCTGCTAGTCGTCAAGGCTTAAAGGTTGGTGACCGTATCACTGCGATTAATGGAGAAGCAATCAAAGATTGGATCAGTGCCACCCGTATTATCCGAGATAGTCCTGAGGCTTTGCTTAACTTCACCGTATTACGTGACGGTAAATCTGTACAATTACAGATCATGCCGCAAGGTAAAAAAGACAATTTAGGTAACGATTATGGGCAGATTGGTGCTATGGTGGCACAGTCTGAAATTGTCATTCCTGATGCCTATAAAACCACTGTCGTTTATGGTCCTGGCGAGTCATTAGTCAAATCGTTTGAGAAGACTGAGCAATTAGCAGTCATGACCGTCAGCTCGATGGGCAAGATGCTATCAGGTATGATTGGTCTTGAGAATTTATCAGGTCCAATAACCATTGCAAAAGTTGCCAAACAAAGCTTTGATATTAGCTGGCAAATGGTATTATCTACGGCCGCTTTGATCAGCTTAAGCCTCGCTGTATTGAATCTTTTACCTATTCCTGTATTAGATGGCGGTCATATTGTGTACTACCTCATCGAACTGATACGGGGTAAGCCACTCTCTGAAGGTGTACAAATGGTGGGATTGAATATTGGCTTACTCTTGCTGGCAGGTTTCATGGTGTTAGCAATTGGTAATGATATCAGTCGACTATTTTGATTGGGATTAGGCTGGCTTAGTAGGTAAGGCACGATAACCTAACGGTTGTGCGCTTATCATGTATTGATTATTAGGCTAATATGCCATCGCTTTTATAGCGTCGCTACTGTACTAATTTTATTTTTTAGTTTATTTTATGATGCGTTTTATATAAAGTGTCCTGAGTCTGCCATGAGCGCGTTAACGACGTTACGCGAAATAGGCTGGACAACATGTGCTTTTTAACTTAACTTAAGCAAGTTTTTTATTGACGGATAGTGTTTATGCGTACGCCTTTATTTATGAGCGCGGCTGGGTTGCCGTTAGTTGTAGCGATGATGAGTATGCCGGTTCAAGCTGCAGAATTTGTGGTCACTGATATTGGCTTTAATGGTCTACAACGCCTAACTCCTGATAGTCTCTATCCGGTATTACCTATTTCGGTGGGTGATACGGTCAATGATGCGAGCCTTGCCGCTAGTATCAAAGCGTTATATGCGACTGAAAACTTTGCAGATATTCAAAGTCGTATTGAAGGTGGTAAGCTGCGCTTTGACGTTGTTGAACGCCCAACGATCGCTGAAGTGAACTTTGAAGGCAACAAACTCATCCCAAAAGAAGGGCTCGAGCAAGGGCTTAGCAACGCTGGATTGTCTGTTGGCGATGTGCTTAAGCAAGCTACTTTACAGGGCGTGGCAAACGAGCTACAACAGCAATATATTAGCCAAGGTTATTACAATAGTAATATTGAAGTCGATCAGACGCTGCTTGATGGCAATCGCGTAAAACTTGACGTGCGCTTTATTGAAGGTAAGCCTGCTAAAGTTGTCGATATCAATATCATTGGTAACAAACATTTTAGTGATAAAGAGATTAAAGAGGTATTTGCGGTAAAAGAATCTTCATGGACACGTCTGTTGTCTAAGTCTGATCGTTACGCTAAAGAAAAGCTAGCAGCCAGTTTAGAAAGTCTAAAAGCCCTCTATCAAAACGATGGTTATGTGCGTTTTTCGGTAGACAATGCGGTGCTCAATATCAGTGAAGATAAAAGCAGTGTCTTTATCGAGGTCAGTCTTAGCGAAGGCGAACAATATCAGTTTGGCGAAATTAATTTCTTAGGCAAGCCAACTTTTGAAACCAGTGAGCTAAAAGAGCTGGTCACTTTTGCCCCTAATGAAAAATACTCACAAGCCAAACTTGATGCCACAACAGCCGCTCTTAAAAGCCGTTATGGTAATGAAGGTTATTATTTAGCGCAAATTAGACCTGTACCGCGTATCAACGATGAGACTAAAGTAGTCGATATTGATTACTATATTGATCCTGCACGTCCTATTTATGTTCGCCGTATCAATTTTACCGGTAACTTAAAAACCCAAGATGAAGTACTGCGCCGTGAAATGCGTCAATTAGAAGGATCACTTGCTTCTAGTGACAAAATTCAGCTGTCACGTACGCGTCTAATGCGCACAGGTTTCTTTAAAGGCGTCAATGTCGATGTGAAGCCAGTCCCTAATCAGCCAGATCAAGTGGATGTAAATTACACGGTTGAAGAGCAGCCTTCTGGTAGCTCAACCATTGCCGCCGGTTATTCACAAAGTGGCGGTGTGACCTTCCAGTTAGACCTGACCCAAAACAACTTTATGGGTACCGGTAACCGCGTTAAAGCTGCTTTGTCACGCTCAGAAACGCGTGATTCTTATAGCTTGGGCTATACCGATCCATACTTTACAGAAAATGGTGTATCACAAGGCATCAGTGCCTATTATCGTGAGACCAAATACGATGACAGAAACGTTAGTAACTATGTCACCGATGCTTATGGTGCAACGCTTAATTACAGCTATCCGGTTGATGAAACCAAACGCGTTAGTGCCGGCTTAAACGTTGATAACACGACTGTACGTGGTGGTAGCCGTCTTGGTGTATCAAACGTTCAGCAGATCATTGATGATGGTGGTACGTTCGAGAAATACATTAACGATGACAATGAGTTCTCTGGTCGTACTGGCTTTAAAAATGAATATCAAAGTTACAACCTACTATTTGGCTGGGATTACAGCACCCTAGATCGCCCAGTATTTCCAAATAAAGGCATGAGCCATACGGTAGATGCGACCATTGGTCTGGGTGATGCCAGTTATCAAAAACTGGTTTATCGTGGCAATATTTATCAACCTATTTATAAAGATTGGGTCGCGCGCGGCTATACTAAGCTTGGCTATGGTAATGACTTACCCTTCTATGAAAACTTCTATGCCGGTGGTTATGGTTCAGTACGTGGTTACGAAGCTTCAACCCTTGGACCAAAATCGCAAAGCTACTATGATGCCGTCAGTGATAAACCTGGTACATTAAAGCCAGAAGAGATTGGTGGTAATGCATTAGTAAGCTTTGGTACGGAATTAATCTTGCCAATGCCATTTAAAGGGGATTGGGCAGATCAGGTGCGTCCGGTACTATTTGCTGAAGGTGGTCAGGTCTTTGATACGACGGACAAAGAAGATCGTACGTTTATTAACCCTATTGATAATACTGATACAGGCGTGCCACTACTAACACAAGATAATAAACTCCGCTTTAGTGCTGGTTTAGGCGTAACTTGGTATACGCCAATCGGTCCGATTTCTCTGAGCTATGCTGTTCCTATCGGTGATAAAGATGGTGATGAAACTGAAAAAGTCCAGTTCCAAATTGGTAATACTTTCTAAGCACTTTCTAATTGTTTGTTGCTAGATAAAGGGTTTGATAGCTATTATTGAGCCCTTTCAGTAATTGAAGGGTTTATTAGATTTAGCCGGTCGTCAAGATGATAACTCAACTTGGCGACCCTCTTATTCATGTCAATACTAATACTAACTATGATAACGATTGAGCAACTCATCACTCGAATTGAGCAGCGTCAGCCGGTTCTTAATAAGGCTGAGCTTAGCGCTGAGCAATACCGTCTAAATTTAGACAGTATTGGTAACTTAACCACGGCTAATCGCCAGCAGTTAAGTTTTTTAGCCAACCCTCATTATCTCTCTAGCCTTTCTAATAGTGAGGCAGGTGCAGTGCTTACCACTGCAGAGCACCGTGATAAAGTGGCAAAAAGTACGGTGGCATTAGTAGTCGCCACGCCTTATTTGGCTTATGCCAGCGCCAGTCAGCTATTTGCCCGTCAACAGTCAGGCAGCGGCATCCATCCGAGTGCAGTAATAGCCGAAAGTGCCATTATTGGTAATCAAGTGACTATCGGGCCATTTTGCGTCATCGGTGAGCGGGTGCAAATTAGTGATCGCAGCGCCCTCGATGCTCATGTGGTTATCGAGGCAGACACTACTATTGGCACTGACTGCGTTATCAAGTCCCAAGTAATGATAGGGCATGATTGTGTCATCGGTAACCATGTCAGATTGCACGCGGGGGTGAGCATAGGATCTGAAGGCTTTGGCTTTGCACCGACCAGCAACCCTAGTGTCACGGGTTGGGAACGTATTGCTCAGCTAGGGCGTGTAGTGATTGGCGACCATGTCCGAATTGGTAGTCAAACTTGTATTGATCGTGGTGCTATTGATGATACGGTGATTGGCAATCATGTTATTATTGATAATCTCGTACAAGTGGCCCATAACGTCCGTATCGGTGATGGTACGGCTATCGCTGCCCAAACGGGTATCGCTGGTAGTACTACTATTGGCAAGCGCTGTATTATTGGCGGTGCGGTTGGTATCACCGGTCATATTGAAATCACAGATGATGTGACCTTGTCTGGTATGACCATGGTGACCAAGTCAATCACAACTGCGGGCTCTTACTCCTCTGGAACCGCTGCCATGCCAACTGCTAATTGGCGCCGTGCCGCTGTACGTTTTCGCCAGCTCGGTCGTGGTTAATGCTTAACGATTAAAAAGTACCACTACAAAAGATTATTTATAAGATTTAAAAACACAGCAAGATTTAAAATCCAGCAAGGAAGCACCATTATGAGCATCACTGATATTGATACCCCAACTGATGAAGACATCAAAAGCTTGGCTGAACAAGGCTTAACATTGCCATTAACGTACCATACCCTTAAGCACTATCTGCCACATCGTTATCCATTTTTGCTCGTAGACAAGGTGATTTCCTGTAAACCTGGTGAGTGCATTACGGGTATTAAAAATGTGACCATTAATGAAGAGTTCTTTAATGGGCATTTTCCTGATGAGCCGATTATGCCAGGTGTATTGATGGTTGAGTGCATGGCGCAGGTTTCAGGCGTACTAGGGTTTATTAGTGCGGGATTGACGGCAGAAGATGGCTATTTGTATCTGTTTGCAGGGGTCGATAAAGTACGCTTTAAGCGTCGCGTCATCCCTGGTGATCAACTGATTATCCGTGCCAAAACCGTGATGCAAAAGCAAGGTATTTATAAGTTCGATTGTACGGTACACGTTGAAGATGAGCTTGCCGCCAGTGCTCAGGTTATGATTGCCCGTCAGGAGCAATAAGGCGCTTTTATTCACTTTGAGCGAATAATTAGTTAGAGTGCTCAAAGCATGCCGTTAATGTTAATAATTAGAATGATAGCTGTATTTTTTAACAGAGCTAGTATTAGGGTGATTAATAGCGCTAAACTGTCTGTATTTGTTTTACTATTTACTTGCATCAGATGATACAAAGGTCCACATTATGAGTCAGATCCATCCAACAGCACTCATCTCACCGTCTGCTAATATTGATGAAACCGCAACCATTGGCCCTTATTGTATTGTCGGTGATGAAGTCTCCATTGGCGCACACACGGTTTTGCATCGGCATGTGGTCGTGACTAGGCTAACTCGTATTGGTGAGTACAATCAGTTTTATCAGTTTGCAAGCATTGGTGAAGACCCGCAGGATTTAAAATATGCTGGTGAGCGTACCTGGCTTGAAATTGGTGATCATAATACGATTCGCGAAGCCTGTAGCTTGCATCGTGGCACAGAACAAGATGGTGGGTTGACGAAGATTGGTAGCCACAATCTAATGATGGTAAACACCCATGTTGCGCATGATTGCTTAATCGGTGATCATAATGTACTGGCTAATAATGTCGGTATCGCCGGGCATGTGACCATTGGCAATCATACGATTATTGGCGGTAATTCAGGCATTCACCAGTTTTGCACCGTTGATGATTACAGCTTGATCGGTGGTGCTAGTCTGATTCTAAAAGATGTGGCCGCGTTTACGATGGTTTCTGGTAATCCTGCTAAAGCTCATGGGCTGAATGTTGAAGGTATGCGCCGCAAAGACTGGTCTCAAGATACCATTGATGTCCTGCGTCAAGCTTATCGCATAGTCTTTCGATCGGGCTTAACGACGGTACAAGCGCTTGAAATATTAAAGCAAGAACTATTGCCAAAAGAGCCGAAAATGGAATTACTGATTGATTCTCTACAGAAAAGTCGTCGCGGTGTGGTTCGTTAAGTATTGTTTTATTAAACGCAAAACATCGTTTCAGTCGAAATTACTAAACAACTAAACTGTTGTAAGTTGTCCTCAAGAACTTATTAAGCCATAACTAATAGTTATGGTTTTTTGTGTTTATGACTACTTGACTTTTTAGGTCGCTTAGCAGAAACTGAGCCTCTACAACATTGTAAACAATTCTTTCTTAATGTTGCTGAATGCATTGTATTGATGCGTTAGTTAAATAGTCAAATATTATGGACAGCTATTTATAATAATCAAGGATGATTACAAGCAATATTAATTGAAGCATGAGGAAGGCGAAATGGCTAATAATAAACAAGATCATGCCCAGTGGAGCTCAAGTTTTGGCTTCGTGTTGGCAGCAGTAGGCTCGGCAGTTGGTTTAGGAAATATTTGGAAGTTCCCTTATATGGTAGGTGAGAGCGGCGGTTCAGCTTTTGTTATTGCCTATCTGCTTTGTATAGCCTTGGTTGGTTTTCCAGTACTGGTCGCTGAGTGGCTGATTGGTCGCCGTGGTCAGAAAAACCCTATTAATACCTTTAAAGATGTCGCCGCAAGCGAAGGTAAATCAAGTAGCTGGGGCATTGTTGGCGCGACGGGTATTTTAGGTGGTTTTTTAATCCTATCCTTCTATAGTGTCATTGGTGGTTGGGCGCTTAACTATATTACCAAAGTAGGAACGGGTAGTTTTGCGGGTCAAAACAGTGATTCTGTCGCTGCGACATTTGACGCGATGCTAGCATCAGCGGGTACGTTAACTATCTGGCATACGGTATTTATGATTATTACCGCGCTGATTGTTGGTATTGGTGTTACTCGTGGTATTGAAAACGCTGCTAAAATCATGATGCCATTATTGGGTGTGATCCTATTTGTTATCGTTGGTTATAACGTGGTGAATGGTGGTTTTGGTGAAGCAGTTAATTATTTATTTGCACCTGACCTTAGTAAGTTGACCGTTGATGTGATGCTAGCAGCACTAGGTCATGCTTTCTTTACCTTATCAATCGGTATGGGCATCATGGTTGCTTACGGTTCGTACTTAGGCCGTGAAGTAAACTTACTTAAAACAGCTCGTACGGTAGTTATCTTAGATACCGTCATTGCTTTAGCAGCTGGTTTGGCTATTTTCCCAATCATCTTTAATAATGGTCTTGATCCTGCATCAGGTCCTGGTTTGATCTTTGTGAGCTTACCTATTGCCTTTGGTAGCATGGCTGGTGGCGCTATTATCGGTACTTTGTTCTTCTTATTGATTACTTTTGCTGCAGTGACGTCGTCAATATCGTTACTAGAGCCAAGTGTTGAGTTCTTAGAAGAGCGCACGTCGATGAACCGCACCATGTCGACTATCACTGCAAGTACGGTGATTTGGTTATTGGGTATCGCAGCGCTCTTGTCATTCAACTTATGGGCTGACTTTACCATCATGGGTAACGGCATATTTGATGCGTTAGACAAATTAACCAGTAAGTTCTTATTACCATTAACGGGTCTTGCAGGCATTATATTCTTTGCTTGGAGAATGGATCAACGTAGCATCCAGCAAGAGCTTAATTTATCGAATAGTACTTGGCAAATTTGGCAGATCATAACTAAATTTGTTGCGCCAATTGCTATCATTGTGGTATTTGTTGCAGCGCTAGTAGGTTAAAAGCGTTACGCTAAGACTAAATTGTGAATTATGTTTAATTAAAAACGAACATCGATAGCGACATGTAAACTACACGCAATAAAAAAGGGCTTAAGATTATCTTAAGCCCTTTTTGTATTTTAATGATGATAGAAATGAAAATGAGATATAAATAATAGCGATAGAATTTGGTTTTAAAATGAATAATAGTTAGCGTAAATTTAACTCAGGAACCATTTGTCCGCGTTTACTATAAAATTCATGCACAAATTCATCAAATTTATCTTGTTCAATCGCGTCTCTGATACCTTGCATCAAACGTTGATAGTAACGTAAGTTATGAATCGTTGCTAATTGCGCACCCAGCATTTCTTTACATTTATTCAAATGCGATAAATAAGCACGACTGAAGTTCTGACAGGTATAGCAGTCACATTCAGGATCTAAAGGACCTTCATCGGTGCGATATTGGCTGTTACGTATACGTACCACGCCCGCATTGTCTGCGTCACCAGTGACAAAGTAATGACCATTACGCGCATTACGCGTCGGCATCACGCAATCGAACATATCAACACCGCGACGTACCCCTTCAACGAGGTCTTCAGGCTTGCCGACGCCCATCAAATAACGTGGTTTATTGGCTGGCATATCATCTGCGATATAATCTAGAACGTCTATCATTTCTTCTTTTGGTTCACCAACAGACAAACCACCGATGGCATAACCATCAAAACCAATCTCGAGTAGACCTTCAAGTGATTGCTTACGCAAATCGGCATACATACTACCTTGAATGATGCCAAATAAAGCATTGGTGCTACCAAGCTTTTTATGTTCATCAACGCAGCGCTGGCCCCAGCGTAGTGATAACTCTAAAGATTTTTTCGCTTCTTCATGAGTCGCTGGATAGGGCGTACATTCATCAAATTGCATGACGATGTCTGAGTTCAAGCTATATTGAATCTGCATAGACTTTTCTGGTGACAAAAATACTTTTGCACCATCGATAGGTGATTTAAACGTCACACCTTCTTCAGTAATTTTACGCATCGCACCGAGACTAAATACTTGGAATCCGCCTGAGTCGGTCAAGATCGGCTTATCCCAATGCATAAATTTATGCAAGCCACCAAATTTATCAATAATATCCGTACCAGGACGCAGCCATAAATGAAAGGTGTTACCAAGGATAATGTCAGCGCCAATGGCTTCGATATCACGTGGCAGCATACCTTTAACCGTACCGTAAGTACCAACCGGCATAAAAGCAGGCGTTTGTACGTCGCCGTGATTGAGATGAACTGTACCGCGGCGTGCACGCGTGTCGCCGCTGGCCGTTTTATGTAAGACAAATTGCATATAATAACCGCTATGTAAGCTATGGAAATGGCGCTAATTATAGCATTGTTAGGTTTTTTTTGGACATCGAAGTTTCTCTAATACAGATTTTATGGGGTGTTCGTATCTAGCCATAACCAAAAGCTACAGACATCGTTATCGAGTCATTGCTAGAGTAGAAGAAATATAAAAGCGGTGACATGATACTTTTCGATAGTTGAGGCATGACATGATTAAAGCAACCAGCTTGTTGAGTAGCTTGACGTTAAGTGGCGTATTATTCACCAGTACATTATTGATATCAGGAGCAGCTATGGCTACCGAAGAACCGAATTATACTATCTTGTCACAAATCGAAGATTTTGAGCTGCGTCGCTATGAGAGTCAACTGGTCGCACAAACTTGGGTTTCCGGTGACCAAGATACGGCTAGTCGTGCAGGATTTAAGATTTTAGCAGACTATATATTTGGCAATAATACGGCGCCAAGTGGAGAAAGTAGTAAAATAAGTATGACAGCTCCTGTGACCATGCAGCCCGAAACAAAGAAGGGTGATAATGAGTCGCAAAAAATTGCCATGACTGCACCAGTGAGTATGCAAGAAACTGATGGTAAATGGCGCGTACAATTTACCATGCCAAGCCAATTCACCATGCAAACACTGCCCAAACCAAACAATCCTGACGTCACGATTATTGAAGTGCCTGCACAGACTTATGGTGTTATTAAGTTTTCGGGGTTAGCTGGCAATGAGAAGGTTGCTGTTAAAACTGCAGAGTTGCAATCTTGGATGCAAACGCAAAAATTAATGGTTACAGGCGCACCTGAACTGGCCCGTTATAATCCACCTTGGACGTTGCCTTTTATGCGTCGCAATGAAATTATGATTGCTTATGAGCAACAATAACCCATAAAAAAAGACAGCATTTGCTGTCTCTTTTGTATCTCATATTCAAAATATATAGCTTAGTTATTTTGTTCACGAATGATATTGAGCATGCGGCGTAATGGCTCAGCTGCGCCCCATAGTAGCTGGTCACCGACGGTGAACGCCCCTAGATATTCAGGCCCCATATTGAGCTTACGCAGGCGACCAATTGCTACGGTCAACGTACCTGTTACTGCAACTGGCGTTAAACGGTTGATAGTAGCTTCTTTATCATCTTCAACCATATCTAGCCATTCATTACCGCTATTTCTGAGTGCAGCTTCGATCTCTTCTAGCGGAATGTCTTTTTTAAGCTTAATGGTTAAGCCTTGTGCATGACAGCGCATTGCGCCAACGCGTACACACATGCCATCGATAGCAATCTTATCTGCTTCTGAATTACCAAGGATTTTGTTGGTTTCAACACCACCTTTCCATTCTTCGCGTGATTGTTTATTTTCCAGCTGCGAGTCGATATATGGAATTAAGCTACCGGCCAACGGCACACCAAAGTATTGCTTAGGGAAATCAGCTGAGCGTTGAGTTTCAGCAATTTTTTTATCAATCTCTAGTATCGCACTAGCAGGATTGGCAAGCTCGTCTTTGACCGCATTGTGTAGCACACCCATACCTTCGATTAACTCGCGCATGTTGTTGGCACCAGAACCACTAGCCGCTTGATAAGTCATGGCGCTGACCCATTCGACCCAACCTTTATTAAATAGTTCTCCAATGGCCATTAGCATGAGCGATACGGTACAGTTACCACCGATAAAGTCTTTTTTGCCATTCGCTAGGGCGCTATCAATCACACTGCGGTTAACTGGATCAAGAACAATGATGCTGTCATCTTCCATGCGTAATGTGCTTGCCGCATCAATCCAGTAGCCATTCCAGCCGCTATCACGCAGGGGTTGATGTACCTTTGAGGTATAATCGCCACCTTGGCAGGTAATAATTACATCACAAGCAGCTAGTGCTTCAATATCATGAGCATCTTTTAGTTGGCTGGTCTTAATACCATCGAAGCTTGGCGCATCACCGCCTGCATTGCTGGTTGAAAAAAACACCGGTGTGATACCGTTGAAGTCTTTTTCTTCCGTCATACGTTGTATCAATACTGACCCTACCATACCGCGCCAGCCTACCAAGCCTACTGTTAAATTACTCATGAAACTTAATCCTTTTTACAATAAATTGTTGCATCACCAACCGATAACAATGCCGTGAATAGCGCCAAAAAGCAAGTTTTTTTAGACGGTTCTAGGGGTTTTTCATACATTAATAGCTATGCTCATTATAACGTTACGTTATGGTTATGACGATGATATTCGCTAGGTTTACTGATTTCAGTCAGTAATCAGTAGAAGGAAGATTTATAAATTTTACTCAGTATATCTGAAAGGCTGAAACTGTAACGTTTTATAGTAGATATGGCCTAATTAATGTTCAATAGTAGGCGCTGGTCTTATGAAATGCTAAAGTAAGCAGCTACTAAAAGTAAGCAGCTACTATCAGTTTAAATATTAACAGTACTGAATTACCTAACTGACGATGTGCATAATCATTGGCTTAGCCATTAATTTAATAAACGGTCGATACACATTATGGATTTCTCCCTACTATATTATGGCGCACAGTGGTTAGCGGGACTAATCGCCTTTGTAACGATTTGGGGCTGGCTACCACTTGATCATTGGTGGGTACGCGGTGTAGATTTTCCTCGTATTCAAATTATGATACTAGGCATCATTGCATGGATCGGTATGGTGGCGTTTGGCTCAGAATGGCAGCTAGGACAGTGGCTGCTATTTGGGTTGTTGAGTATTGCCTTAGCGTTTCAGCTCAGAATGGTGTTGCCGTATACCATGCTATGGAAAAAAGAAGTACTAGATGCTAAAGATAAGCCGGATGTGCACGAGTATCAGTTAAAAATCATGGTCTCAAATGTACTAACGACCAATGACGATACCTACAAATTGGTTGAATTAGTACAACAGAAGCAGCCTGATATATTAATCACCTTAGAAAGCGATGAAAAATGGGAGCAAGCGCTCAATCAAGTTGAAACAGATTATCCTTATACTGTAAAAGTACCCTTAGATAATTTGTATGGTATGCATCTATATTCTAAGCTTGAATTGATAGACCCTGAGGTTAAATACTTGATAATTGATGATATCCCTTCGATTCATACGCAGATGCGCTTGCAAGGAGGGCAAGTCATCTGGCTATACTGTCTGCATCCGATGCCACCAAGTCCAACGGAAGCAGACAAATCTACTACCCGCGATGCAGAGCTACTAATGGTTGGAAAGCATATCAAAGATCATAAGCAAACAGCCATATTGGCGGGGGATCTCAATGATGTCGCTTGGTCAAAGACAACCCGTCGCTTTCAGCGTATCTCAGGGCTGCTAGATCCACGTATTGGACGGCATTTTATCAATACTTTTCACGCTAATTACCCATTTCTACGCTGGGCGCTCGATCATATTTTTCATAGTCCTTGTTTTACCGTAGTGGATATCAAGCGCCTACCTTCTATCGGCTCTGACCATTTTCCTGTTATGACGACATTGCAATATGAGCCAGAAAAGGAGGTTAAACAGGAGAAAAATGCTCCTACCGCCCAAGCAGAAGACTTTAAAGAGACAGAAAATAAAATTAAAGCGGGTAAGAAAGAGGGCAGCAAACTATCTCAAGAGCACGCAGAAACACAGAATAATAGCGATAAATAATAAACTTAAATGGGGTCATAAGCTCTCTTGAAGCGAGCCATCTAGACGTAAGCAAATGCTTACATCAAATAAGGTCTTTAGCCTCTAGTCGCCGCACATCAATTGTCTTAGAATACATCCATCAACACAAGGATACGTAAGGATGCAGTGTTGAGACAGTATTAATAAAAGGACAGGTCAGCCCGCTGTCTTATAAGTTACTGTTTATGACTTAGGATGAGTCAATACGGAAGAAATAACAATAATAATATGAAACGCCATAGCCCCGAACCAATCGCCCTAGGTTCGGGGCTTTTCTTTGTGTGTAAGTTTTAGAGCTATTTTTAAATACTAATGTTTTCTAAACACCTATGTTGAGACGATTAATTCTAAATATCGAATAACTCAATGCTTCTGCTGCTTCTATATTGGCTATTCTGTTATCGTTTAGATATTCATACATATTGAAAGGAATGGAATATGAGTGATTTTCCAAAAGATGCTCTTGAGAAAGACAATCTTGAAGAAGACTTGAGTAAAACCTCTAATGCTGAGCCTCAGCCAAAATCTGCTTATGAATGATGTGTGTTAGCCGGAAGTGAAAAAGTACATGAGTTAATTGCTCAAGCGTAAAAAAAGCTCGTGAACGCGCGCAGAATGAATAGTAACTATAAAGCTATTCAGACAATAAAAAGGGTATATGCGTTGGCATATACCCTTTTTTTATAAAACGCTTTAGCTGCTATTTAGTTAGCTAGCATATAAAGAGCTAGCCAAGCACTCATTAAATAAACATTGGTTAACCAAGCACTTGAATATAAGCGCCTGAACGCAGCTCTTGCAGCCAATCTTCCTTGGCTTGTGGTGCTAAGCGTTGATATAGCGCTTGGCGTGCCATATTACGACGGTATTCATCGCTGACATCCTGCTGACGCTTACCTTCAACTTTTAGTATGTGCCAACCAAACTGAGTTTTAAACGGGGCAGAATAATCACCAACCGCAGTATTCTTCATCATGGCTTCAAACGGTCCAATCATCTGCTCTTCACCAACCCAATCTAGATCGCCACCGCGTCCTGCTGAGCCGGGATCATCTGAGTAAGTTGATGCCAGACTAGCAAAATCAGCACCACTACGTAGTTGATTATAGAGATCGTTAATCTTTTGCTCAGCAAGCGCATCAGTCTGCAACTCATCGACTTTGACTAATATATGACGAGTGTTCCACTGAGGTACAAGCGTGGTATCACTGGATTTTTTATTAGCCAGTTTGATGATATCAATGCCTTCTGGGGTCACTAATGGTGCACTCACTGCGCCGACATCAAGTTTAGTAATTTCGCTCGACAGCTCTGTAGGTAGGGCAGCTGCTTTATGAAAGCCCATATCTCCACCTTGTAGTGGAATAGGATAGCTGCCTTGGCTTGCCGCAATGGCTTCAGCAACATCGACATTTGGTGCAAGCAGACGTGTACGTAATTTCTGTGCTACCTTTAGCGCTTCGTCACGCTGTGCTTCTGATAATCGGCTGTAGTCATCTATGTACGGAACACGAACGTGGACCGTTTGGTATTCGCTTTGATTTAAACGTTTGGCTTCAGGGGAGGCTAAAAATGCATCAATATCTTGTTCACTAATGCGCACGCGGTTAGTGATTTGACGTTGTTGCAAGGCTTGTATTGCGGCATCTTCAATCAATTGTGCACGTAGAGTGGCATAGCTACCAGGCTGTGCTGAATCTAAACGCTGCTGCAAAGCACCAATACTGTTGAGACCTTCCGCTTGCGCAATTTGTCCTAAGCGTTGATTGATAGCCGCTTCATCAGGATTTAACCCAACACGTTTGACCAATGACAACTGTAACTCACGCAAAATGAGCGCATTTAATACTTCGGACTGTAACTGTGCTGAATTAGCAATCGGTTCACCAGCAGCTTTAGCACGCGCCTGAGTCTGAGCAATAGCAGCGACTAAATCACTTTTTAAGATAGCGTTTTCATTGACCAATGCAATGATGCCGTCGGTACTATTGGCAGGCGTTAAACGAGTTATGCCATTTTGCTCAGCAGCGGTAGTCGCTTGTGCTTTTGCAGGTTTAACGGTGGCTGCTTGGGCGTTGACACTTAATGCCAGCGCGGTGGTTAGCCCCATAGATAGAACTACGGCTTTGCTCGTGTGGCGTAAAGAAAAAAATCTCATGATGCTCCTCATCAATGTCATTGCATCGGATGGTAATCGTTTAAATCCGCTTATGATACTTTGATTGTTAAATAATAATAATCAAGTAGCGACTTTGGTTGTTTATAATAAGGTACAAACGCTTTTATATAATACTTAATTAGCTAGCAATTAGGCTTGTTTCTGCCGCGCTATTAATCTTTCCAAGCGCTTTGGACAGGCTCAAAACCTAATACTTTATCAGCAAGTAATCGTGTTAAACGACTGCTGCCACTGCCAAGACCATTGAGTCTAATCTCTGCCATAATCGCTTGTGTGGGTTTGTCTTTAACATTTAAGTCATTATAGTAACGACGGCCATAAACGGCAAAACCAAAACAGCAATCCTCGTAATCAACACCGATTAAAGAATCGAGTATTTTATCACGATTATAATCATATTGACCTTGAGCCAATACACGCCAGTTATTATTAATGGGGAAAACCGCGGATGCTGTCAATGCAGACAGTGGTAGCTGGTTGGTATTTTCATCAGCCTGCCGCTTAACAAAACCCACATTAAATAAGCTATTATCAGATGGCTGATAACGTAGCTCAGTAGTAATATAATTTAAATCATAGCTTTTGGTAAGAGCACCACTCACGTCAACCCATACGTTATTATAAGGTTGGGTGCTGGTATCCCATACCAATCCTGAAGAAGATGAGGTAAAGACAGGTTTTTCATCTTCAAGTGTGACACGCCCATCATCGATATAAAACTGCTCTGCGATGTTACCATCAAAACGTGTCACACCCGTTGCATCGATGTAACGATAATTAATGCCAGGGGTAAAAGCATGTAAATCTTGCAGGCGGTCATGTCCTAAGAACCAGCTGTCCGAAAACAGCTGCTCGTAGTTGATAGAAGCAATACGGGTATTAAAGTTAGGAATCTCATTTTGGTCTTTGTAAGGCGAGTAGGTGTATTTTAAGCGTGGGCTAAGTAAACGATAACCGCCTAATGTATCGTCAAATGCACCAAACGGTGAGCCGGCTTGGTAAAAATGTAAACCCGCATCAATACTGGCTTGTGGTACAAATATCGACTGGTTACCATCGCCTTTATTGAGTTGGTTGTCCGCTAAGCTGTCTTCATCATAAGACGTATATAGATGCTGTAAGCTCAGTTCTGGCTTGATGTAGCCCCAAGATTTTTCGATTGGATAAGCAGCGCTGATTTTATTGTAAATACGTGCACCACTTTTCTCATTCTCAGAACCGTCATCGATGGACTTTTTAAAATAAGCCGAATCACTCACACCAGTGATATCAAAACTCTTTGCCCAAGGCAGTCGATAGTTAAGTTTGAGCTGTGGTAGACGCGAGTAAGGCTTATCTTTATCTTGTAATGGCTGTCCATTATTGTTAAAAGCATCGAGGGTTTGAAAGGTCTCGACTTTTAGCTCGCCATCGACATAATCGTTATAATAATTAAGTTGGGCACGGCGAGGAAGGTTTAAAGTATTGTCTAATAAACCTAACGTATCAAAATCGTTCAGATAGTCTGCATCAGACACATAGCTATACTTAGCATCACCGCTTAAGCGTGGAATGCTGGTCGATGACCAATAATGATCATAAAATAAGCTGCTGCGATCTTCGCCGTCATACTCTTTATCATTGGGTAAGTAGGAGCCGTTAAAAATCCCTTCGCCATAATTCTCAGTCAAATAGCGAAATTCACCTGAGAGCATCGGATTACGATTGGTATAGATATGGGTGTTAAGCGTCGCATCGTAGTTGGGTGCTAAATTGAGATAGTACGGTATATCAACTTCAAGCCCACTTTTACTTCCAAAGCTAGCACTAGGTAATAAAACCCCAGTACTGCGACGATTATCTATAGGAAAATTAAAATAAGGCAAGTAGAACACCGGCACATCAGCGATACGGAAAGTCGTATTATAGGCTTCGCCTCGGCCAGTATCGGTATCCAAGTCAATACTTTTGGCTTCAAATTGCCATTTACGATTGGTTGGTGGACAGGTGCTATACATTACCTCATCTAGCTCATATTGGCTGTCATTAGGTCGATTTAGGCGCTTGGCATAGCCGTGTGCTTGCAATTCCACACTAGCAAAGGCCACATTAGTGGCAGTTGATTGTCCGGTTTCAGTATTGTAGTTTAAGCCGTCCGCGACACCGATGAGACCGCCTTGTGTTGTCTTGTCAGTGAGGCTAGTTCTATTGTTATTTGGGGCGTTGTTTCTTTGATTATTGGTATTTTGAGCTTGAGTAGTAGACGTATTGTTTTTACCAGTAGCTTGGTCAGTAAACATCACTTTACCTTGCGCCGCAGCCACGCCTTTGCTCAAGTCCAGTACGATTTTGTCCGCTTCGATATGCTGGGTACCTTGGTCGATAATGACATTGCCTGATAGCTCGGCATAATCGACACTATCGTAATAACCATAATCTGACTCTGCAAATAGCGGCGCTTGGTTATTGGGAATACCGTTTAGATTGGGTGTTGGTTGACCATTACTAGCGCCAGTCTCATTGATAGCTCGTTGATAATTAGGGTTTTTCTTTGGATAGACCCATTGACCTTCGCAGCGTTGGGCGCTATCGACGGTGTTTGGCAGTAGCTGTAAATTTCTACCTACTGTTGGAATAGCTTGCGCTGTAGGCATCAGCGTATTCTGAATATTATCTGCTTCAGAGTCTGCCACATTGTCAGCATTGCTTACCGTTGAGGTATCAGTATCGGGAGTCAATTCATAAAATTCTGCCAAACGCATGAGGCTATCTTGAATACTCTCGTCGCTGACATCAAGTTTGCTGTTGTCAGTTTTTGGCTCAGGTGTGATGCTGTTAGTTGCTCGCGCCGTACTATTATTTGGATGACGGTCGTTGTTGGTCTCTAGTGGCTGTATAAAGGAATCATCACTATTTTCATTAATTTCAGTAACATTTAAATTGCTATTATCCAAAGGTGCGTTGCTAGTTAAAACCGTGTTATTAGCATCAGCTGCAGTATTTATTTCTTTATAGTCCGTATTCTGATTGCTCTCGCTTGGATAACTGATGTCTTGATTGATACTGTTATTGTTGTCGCTATTACTATTGCCGCTATTATTATTACCACTATTACTAGTGGAATTCGTCACGCCGTCAGTGACATAACGGCTAGAGCTATCAGCGGTCAATAGCTCAGGCGTCAGCGAATCAGTATTAGTGATAGCAGCACTCACGGTTAAGCTGGATAAGCCTAAGGCACCAAATAAAATCAAACGGATGCTTTGGTAGAGCGGAGAATATAACAAGGGCACACCTATGATTGTAGAGCCTATTGGATTGCGACATTTGGTCTATTGACCATATTTCAGCTATATTTGGCGCTTAAAAAATGAATAATAAATAATATAATCTTAAAATCTGGGACGTTTTACATATAATGACGACTAATCATAGTCAAAAAAAATCAAATCAGCTACACTAATTATCAAATTGTCAAAATTTATCAGATAACCAAGCCATTCTTGAGAGAGAGGCTGAATTTGTAGTGAGCCGCAAATATTGCCTAATGCATCAATAGATTTAAGACAGCTGCTATTGTGGGTTAAGTGCCCACTATTTTAGCAAGTATTTGCCACACTTATCACTAATTTAGTTATTTACGATTTATATTTAACCTGCGATGCCTTTTATGACCGATAAAACTATGATCGATAAAACAATGTTAGAGCCGACCGTAACTGTTACAAATACTCGCCAGCAGCAGCTAGAAACCTGGTTACAGCAAGTATTTATAGAGCAAAAATTTATTCTCGATAGCCTGCCTGGTGATGCTAGCGCGCGCCAATATCACCGTATCCAATTATTGGATAATGATGAGAATAATGCGACAAAAACAGCGCGCTATATTGTCATGGATTCTGCTGATGAACAAGATGCTTTGCAGCAGTTTATCAATGTGGCAAAGTTGATGTCACCGGCCATCAATGTCCCAACGCTGGTAGCCCAAGATGTGACAAAGGGATTTTTGGTATTACAAGATTTTGGTACGGTAGAGTTTGCGCATTTACTCGTTGATGCGACCCCTGCACAGATTAACGATTACTATCAATTGGCGATGCATACGTTAATCGCGCTACAAACGGTGCCAGTCGCGACGGCAAAATCAGATTACCAATTGCCAGACTATGATACGGCACTATTGACCCGTGAGATGGATTTATTTAGCGATTGGTTTATTCCTCATATCGGTGTAGCGCTTAATAAAACGTTATGGGAAAATCTAAAATCAGCCTTAATAAATGAGATTTTATTGCAGCCACACGTGATCGTCCATCGTGATTACCACAGCCGTAATTTAATGCAAGATCAGGCGGATAAAACGCATTTAGGGGTGATTGATTTTCAAGATGCTGTGATTGGTGCTTATAGTTATGATTTGGTGTCACTGCTTCGTGATGCTTATGTCGATTGGTCAGAGCATCAAGTGAGCTGCTGGATTCATGATTTTTGGCAATTGCAGCAGCAAGCAGGGCTCGAGACGGCAAACAGTGCAGAACAGTTTGAGAGTGATGTGAATGTGATGGGCGTACAGCGACATCTAAAGGTATTAGGCATCTTTATCAGGCTTTATGAGCGCGATGGTAAAAGTCGCTATCTAGCGGATATTCCTAAGGTTATGCGTGATTTTATTTTTGAGCTGGAATGGCTTGAAGAGTATGGTAGCCATCCTATGCAACAAACGGTTGCACCTTTTAATGAATGGTTGAGAGATACGGTACTGCCCGCATATCAGAGTAAGTTTGTGCAGCAATACATTTAATGAACGTCATTTGATAGGTTGTTATAAAGTATCGATAGTTTTCATCTTAATTTTTAATGTGATAAAAATAAGAAAAAGGAGCGGTTATGTCCGCAATAACGCAAGCAATGATTTTGGCAGCGGGTAAGGGCACGCGCCTGCGTCCGTTGACACTTGAAACACCTAAGCCCTTAGTAGAAGTTGGCGGGCAGCCGCTCATTGTCTGGCACATCAAAGCGTTACAAGCGGCTGGTATCACGGATATTACAGTTAATGCGTCTTGGCTTGCAGAAAAACTGATGGATACGTTAGGTGACGGCTCGCAATTTGGCGTGCAGTTGCATTGGTCTCTTGAAAATGATGAGCCATTAGAAACGGCTGGTGGTATTTTCAAAGCGCTACAAACGGGAAAACTACAAGATGCGCCATTTATCTTAGTCAACTCTGATGTGTGGACGACGTTTGATTTTACTAAGCTAACCACTTATGAGCTAGGCGCAGACCAGCGTGCGCATTTATTATTGATTGATAATCCAGAGCATAATAATGCTGGCGATTTTGTTATCAACAATGGCTTGGCTAGTGAGCAAGCGATCGGCGATGCTGATAAATATACTTTTGCAGGTATTAGCGTCATGTCGCCTAGAGTGGTCGATGGCTTGGTATCAGGTCAACCAGCGGCACTGGCACCATTGCTCAAGCAAGCCATGATAAAGTTCCAAATCACCGCTGAAGTGATTAAAGATAACTGGATCGATGTTGGTACGCCTGAGCGCTTGACGCAAGTAAATGAATTTATTGAAAGTAAAGGAATGGGCATAGCAAATCATTGATATAGCTAGATAATAAGGGTAAATTTAAATAAAAATAAAAACAGCGTCTAATTAACATAAGAGAGCCATCAAATGTCATATTGGTCGTTAGTTATTATGGCAGGGGTTGGCTTAGCACTGTTAATTGTGCCTACACATCTAATTATCAGTCGCTATACCAAAAAGCGGTTTTGGAAATCATTTGGCATTGCCCATCTTTTATTCATTCCCGTGGTAACTGTAATATATATATTTAGTGAGAAAGACGCACAACACCAGCTTTTTTGGCTCATACCAGCAGCTATAGATTTGCCCACTTCTTTGCTTTTTCCCCTCCTACCCCTTAATAGTATAACTGCCATTTTCCTCGCTTTTTTAACGCTAGGCACTTTGCAGTACGTCATAATTGGCTGGTTAATCGACTTGGCCTTAACTAAATCTAAAAAGTAACCTATTCCAAATAAAAAGGTTGTAATACCGATCCTAGCTTTATTGCTTGTCTGGTAAATGATAGGCTATAAACATTATTTATATACTATGGGCTATTATCGTTTAGATTATGAGGCTTAAATGAGGAAAGTTACCGCTAAACAAGGAATAAATCACTGTAAATATGAATGTCTTGATAACACTTCTAACGATTTTTAGCAAAGTTTAGCCATTTTAAGACTACTAAATATATAAAAGTGCTAATTGATGATGCGCCCTAATTTTATATAAGTAGCCTCACATAAAAAAAGCAGCGTTGATAATAATCGACGCTGCTTTTTTTATGCATACAAAGATAAATAAAAATGGCTATCAAACGCCCATTGCCAGTTTAATCAGCTGCGCAATAATAAAAATAGTCAAAAAACCTGCGAAATATAAGCCAATGAACCATGCCCATTGCGATTGTTTTTTAGTAAGATTTTTCATAATATTCTCCTGAAAGCTTAGGATATAAAATGCTGCTTAATACATATGCTCATGATCGGTTTTACCTTTAAACGTATAATAGGCAAAAGCGGTATAACTGAGGATAATCGGTAGCATGATGCCGGCACCAATTAACATAAATGATAGTGAGGTATCAGCGGCAGCCGCTTCATAAATCGTCATCTGATACGGCACGATATATGGAAAAATGGCAAAACATACGCCAATATAACCCATTAAAAATAGTGCTACCGTTAATAAGAACGGGCGATATTCACGCTCTGATGTCAAATCTTTGCGCATCAAGAAAAATAACAGCACAACGATAATTGGCATCGGTGCAAGATACAGTAGACCTGGGAAACTAAACCAGCCTTCAAGCGCATTAATATCTGAGAAGTACATAAATATCGTGACTGCAATCATTGCTACAATCAATGCAGACAACATCCAACCAGATACTTTACGTGCCCATATTTGTAGCTTATGCTCAGTTTTGATAATCAGCCACGTTGAACCGAGTAGCGCATAACCGATCATGAGTGCAATACCACAAGCGATAGAAAACGGTGTGAACCAATCAAAAGGACCGCCAGTATATAAGCGATTGCTCGCCTCTAATCCTTGAACTAAAGCACCGAGCATGATTCCTTGGAAGAAGGTTGCAACGACAGAACCGATAAAAAAGAAATAATCCCATACATAACGATGTGAAGAGGCTTTGAAACGAAATTCAAACGCCACGCCACGCATGATTAAACCGAACAGCATAAAGGTAACAGGTAGATAAAGACCGGTCATAATGATGCCATAAGCAACTGGGAATGCGGCAAACAAGCCACCGCCGCCTAATACCAACCACGTCTCATTACCATCCCAAAAAGGAGCGATAGAGTTCATCATGCGGCTACGGTTTTTATCAGAGCCAGCAAACGGGAATAAGATACCGCAGCCCAAATCAAAGCCATCGAGTAATACATAGATGAAGACTGCTAAAGCGATTAAACCGCCCCAAATGAGGGGTAAATCTAATACATCACCAAAGTTAAACATTAGCGTAATCCTCCGTCATCGACGTCATCGGCAGGCTTATCAAGATCTTTATCTGAACTGTTTTCAGATGAGTTTTGTTCCATGTTATCACTGGCGTTACTATCACCACTTAACGTGCGACCTTGACCTTCAGTGATGGAGTGCTCATAGAAATTATCATCAGCAGGGTCCTCATAAGGTTTAGGACCTTCAGCGATTAAACGAAGAATATAAAGGCTACCTGCGCCAAATACGATGATATATAGGACAATAAAGCCAATCAGTGTCGTTGCGACTTGTTGGGCAGCAACCGGAGACATGCTCTCAGCAGTACGAATCACCCCATATACTGTCCATGGCTGACGACCGGTTTCGGTAACAAACCAACCTGCAAGTAGGGCGATAAAACCAAGTGGCGTCATCATCATCCAAGCACGGTGGAACCATTTACTTTCAGGATCGAACTGTTGTTTTTTAAAGTATTTATAGAGACTAAATAGACCTACAATTACCATTAATGTACCAATAGCAACCATGACGCGGAATGACCAAAAAACAATGGGAACGTACGGTCGGTCTTCTGGTGCCCAGTTTTTAAGCCCTTTAACTTCGCCGTCTAATGAGTGGGTTAAAATTAAACCCGAGACATAAGGGATTTTAATTTCATAATGGTTTTTTTCCGCTTTTTGATCTGGAATGCCGAATAAAACCAAGGGCGCACCGCGCTCATTTTCCCACAGACCTTCCATCGCCGCTACTTTAGCTGGTTGATGCTCTAAAGTGTTTAGACCATGCATATCACCAATAAGTACCTGTGCTGGCGCGACAAAAATGGCCATCACCATTGCCATACCTAGCATGACACGACCATGTTTGCGATGTTCGATATGTTTTTTTGATTGTAGATAATAAGCACCAATACCACCGATAACAAAAGCAGTGGTCAAAAAGGCTGCGGTCATCATGTGTGCATAACGGTAAGGGAATGAGGGATTAAAAATGATTTCTAACCAATTGGTCGGATAAAGTAGACCATCCGCACCGACCATAAAACCTTGTGGCGTCTGCATAAAACTGTTGGCAGCTAATATCCAAAAACCCGATATCAGCGTACCGATAGCGACAATCGCCGTAGAGGCAAAGTGCATGCGTTTACTAACGCGTCCCCAACCAAAGAGCATGATTCCTAAGAACGACGCTTCTAAGAAAAAGGCGGTTAATACTTCATAGGCGAGTAATGGACCTATGACGTTCCCTGCTTTATCAGAGAATACCGCCCAGTTGGTACCGAATTGGTAGGACATCACCACACCCGATACCACACCCATCCCAAACACTACGGCAAATATTTTTACCCAGTGCTTATAAACTTCTGCATAAATAGGCTCACCAGTTTTAAGCCAGCGAAACTCTAAGACAGTTAGAAAGCTGGCAAGTCCGATGGAGAAAGCCGGAAAGACAATATGCCATGAAATAACAAAAGCAAATTGAATTCGCGCGAGCATCAGCGCATCAAGCTGACTGATCATAAATGTAGCGAACATAAATGGTTACCCTTATCTGTTAGCTGAATAGCGCTAGCTTCCATGATACGCTGAAGTAACTGTCCGTAACGGTCCATTAATCAGGACGATAATTGCTAGGGACAATGGCTAAGTGTTATTTAGCTATTACTGTCGTTTAGATGACATTTTAACCAAGGTAGTTTTAATCAGCACTATTTAGTTAAATTAAATAATTTATGTCCTTATAAACTATTAAATATGCATTCTATGACAGTGTTAATAATATCTACTGTTCAAGTATTATGCGCCTGACCATGCATACACGCAAGTTAGGGGAACTTCTTAATACACACCTATTAGTCATAATTTATCAACAATGTTATTTTTAAAAAAGCCATTGTTTAAGTAAGGTTATTAATAGACACATAATAGTAATCTAAAAAAACATTTTTTAATAACAATTTTCGCTATAGATTATAAGAAAGATAATACATAACTTGCTAAGTTAGTGCTGTAATTGTTGATGCAAGATACGTCGCAGAGTCAAAATCGTTTGTGGATTCTCTTGAATACTATGACCGCCATTGATGACGGTCTCCGACGCTGCATCATCAAGATGAGCGCTGGTATAGGGCACGATACCATCTGATAGACGTGAGGTTAATGCTTGGCCAATCTCTCCATCGACTGTGACGGCGGCGACAAGCGCTTTACTCGACAACTTATCTGTATCAGCGCCTGCATTATCTGTATTACTTGTATCGGTAGCTTCGATTGCACTATCGTCATCCTCTGTAATTTCTTGCGATAAATCAAGTTTGACACCCGCTGGTTGCATCTCTGCAAGACCTTTAGTGATATCGGCATCGTTATTGGCGATTATCGAATGATACGTAATACGCTTATTAATACTGATGTCTTTCGTTAATTGAATAAAAGAAGATTTATCACTTAATTGACTGGCACCATTTTGCAAATATAGCGCGCCGAAAGGGTTTTGTGCCAAGTCACCTTGGATGGCAATAGTCGCTAAATTGTCCGTGACTGTTTTTACCAAACCAACGGGTAGATAAATAATGCGGCGTAAAGCGCGGGTAAACCAACGATCGGCATAGTCAGTACCTTGAAAAGGCGAGGACAAGAATACCGCTGTGTCGACTTGTGGTAGCGCGCTTAACTCAAACCGGTTACGCAGCTCTTTATTAGTAAGCGCTTGTTTTAGCATCGCATCGACCTGACGTTGGCTACTGTTGGCCAGTAAATCCTTGTCGTCTAATGCATCCAAATTGTTTGCCAAATTATCATCAGACAGCATCATACGAGCAATGATACCGCCCATACTATGGCTGATAATGACGCTGTTTTTGCTGGAGAGGTTTTGCCCTTTAGGGTCTGTTTGCTGATAAGTCGTATTGATTAGCTTTTGAATTTGATAGCGATTTTCTAAAATAGGTAAGTTGGTTGGATAAAATATTTGCCATACTTGATAGTTATTACGTAACTTATCATCATTAAAAATATCGTTGGTTAAGTTGACCCAAGTTGCCGGACTCGAGGCCAAACCATGCAGCATAATAATCACTCGTTTATCGGGATCATAAGGCTCGAGCATAAAGAGTTTTGGCAGACTGGCTTCTTTTTGGCGGGTAATCAGGTTTAAATAGCCCACGCCGTCCAGCTGGTTTTCTGCCAGCCATAATCCATAACCGGCAGAGAAGTTGGCTGCAAGTGGGTAATCATCGCCTAAGATAGAAGCGCTTTCGCTGCGGTAAGGATTGTACAGATGTATATCGAGCTGCTCACTACTGAGGGTGTCGAGCACGCTATCGCCAGTTGGCTTAATCAGCCCCGTCATCAATAAATGTCCAGTCGGATAAATGCGTGAGCTGGCGTCACTTTCCTGTGCCTTGTCCCGTGTATTGTTGTCTATACTGCCATCACTGGCTTCTTTATTTAGTCGACCTGATAGCGAGGATACCAATAACTGACGGATAGTGGTGGTATAGCGATCGTCCAATGAAGCAACCAAGCTGATACCCAATCCGGGTCGTTTGCTGATTGAGTTGAGTCCAGACAGACGCAGCTCGTAAGTTGAGACCAAATCAGCAAGCGCTGAGGTTTGTTGATTGGCATTTTTTAGATAGTTGTTTTCGTTGGGCAAATAGACATTAAGGTTATAATTGTCTAGTTTTACCTTCATTACTTTGACTTGATCGGTAGGCTTACCGCTAAGTGGTGTTCGATTAGCAATCGCTGCTTGCTCACTGTTATCGCTGCTATTAGCCGTCGTTGGTAGATACACCACTTTTATATCGCCCATCATTCTATTGGTGCCACCTTCCGGTTGATATAGCTGGGTAATGACGTCATTGCTGGCAGCGTTATAGATGTCTTGGGTTTGGATGTCGATATCGCTTGGGATACGATTTTGCTGTTTAGTCCTGCCTTTCTCTTTATCCGCTCCTTCAAAATCATGGACTAAACTGTCATAAAACAAGTAAGTATAACTTGATTTAATGGCGTCAAATAGCTGTCCTTGATAGCTCACTAAGCATTTATTCGTTTTTTCTTTTTGTACCTTGGCAGCAGCATCGTCTAATGACGCGTTGGCATAATAAGGATCAAGTGGCGGGCGGGCAAGCGCATTTTGGCAGTCTTGCGACTTTGCCAGCTCGCGCGCTTTAGCATAGTATAGCTCCGAAAAAACCGCCAACGCTGGGCGGTAATGTTCATTGAGCATGCTGTCATTCAGCTGCGTTAGGCATAAGTCAAATTGCTGCATACAGGCTTGCTCATTAAGTCCTGCTGACAGTAAGACCGATGCAGTATCAGTGCTGAGTTTATCATCAGTAACAATATTGCCGCGCTGGGCAGAAATGGTCTTTGCGGACGCCTGTTTATTGACAGAAACGGTGCTACAAGCAGGCAATACTGCCATTACTGATACCAATGCCAATAGGGCAACAGGCTTGATGTTTTTATTGGTGGGTGTCAGCGCATTATTGACAGGGTCAGCAAAAATCATAGGTAATTCCAGTTAATAATGGTCAGAAATGCATAATTAAGTGCTTACTATATCAGCATGAGTGTAACGTAACTTTTGTGGTTCGACTATTATATTTGATGCCTTATATTCAAATATTACCAAGTTTTATTGATACATTTTGCTAAATAAAAATGAATAAAGTTTGTTCAAAATAAAAGAAATATACTCAAAATATCGTTCGATAAGGAGTTATACAGGTGTGGTCTACTTAGCGCTTATGCTAGGCAGAAAAAAGCGTCTTTTTATATATTGCCGTTGTGACAAGATAAAAAAAGACGCTAAAGTAACACTCTCAAATTATTTATGATTATAATTTGAGAGCGCTTTTTGATGGCTAACTATACGTTAGCCATTATCTTTAAGTGGATAATGTTTACATAGTTGGTTTAACATTAACATTTGGTGCTGGGATGTCCCAGATATAAAATTTGCCATCTTCTACAAGCTTGATTTGTTGACGAATGAGGGCGTTATTAGGTACTTGTTGCTCAAGGCGACGTAGACGCTCTAATGCTTTGTCACGACGATCACTTAACAAATCTGATTGTGCCAAACTTTGCTCTGCTTCGGTGTAGCCTAGACTGACTGCTTTATCGAGATATTTTTGTCCTTCTTTAAAACCGCCACCTTCTGACAACATCAAACCATATAAAAAGTTGGCTTCACCGCTATCAGGCTTAACTTTGATAGCACGATCAACATATTGTCCGCCGCGTACCGTATATTCTGACCCCAAATCCAAGTTACGACCCATACCATTCAGCTTAGCCGCACGAAGCAGTACATCATACGAGGCATTTGGCGATTTGGCATAAGGCTCAATCCAATCCGTCATTACTTTGATTTTTTCACGAGCGTTGTGACGTTGGGTGCGGTTAGGGAAGTTTGGTGGGTAGTGGCGTGCATTTGGCGATACGTCTTTAATAAAGTCATCTAATAAGCTAACGTCCAATTTATCGGTGCCAAGGCCTTTTTGTTGCGGTATCAACATCGTAGGTACAAAGCTGATATCTGACAGCTGTACTTGTGGTGTTGGGATATTTGCTAGCTGACCACCGCGCAAATCAATGCCGGTTGCAGTCATTGGTCCACGCTCATAAACCCGAGTAGTGCCTGTTAATTCAAGCTCTTGATTGGCTTGCGACTGAGCCTCGTTTAAAGGTGTACGGTTTGGTTGCACATTGCTTTGTTGTGCATTATTTACTTGAGCAGTATTAGTATTTAACTGCGCCTCAGGTTGAGGAGTACTGACGGCAGCGTTAGGTTGAGCTCGGCGAATCACGCGTTTGCTTGAATCGATTGCGCTAGGGACCGCGGCGTTAGCAGAGGCGGCCGCGGTATCGTTTTCTGCAGCATTCACAGGAGCAGGTAGCATCATGGCACATGCGGCAGCTAATGCCGTTAAGGTCGCAAATTTATGCGCTTTGTTAGAGATATTCGGTTGGCTGATTGCTTTCATAAAAATCGTTACCTTGTTTAATAGTTATGTTTAATAATTATCTTGTTTATTTGGTCGTTATTAATAAATCCATTGATGAATAGTGCTGTCGCGATAATATAGAATTGTTATAGCAAAATCGTACAAATTTTTAATACCGTAGCAAATTACTCTCAATGCTATCAGTAGTAGGATTGTTAAAAGTAAATACTGACCCATTATCTGCATCATTTATAGCAAAGAATATGGCTTGCTATATCGATGATTATAGATGATAAGCTGTGGCTTTCATTCGATTGGCCATCCAACGCATGGTATGGCGTACGGGTGGCGACAATGCTGCACCGCCATTGATGAGAGCTAACTCGCGATGATGCAATTCCTCAATATCCATTTGCGCTAATATTTCTCTTGAGCGCTGATCTTGCACCGGCAGCTGTCCAATGTGGTCTTGTAGATGCTCGCTGACTTGCGCCTCAGTTTCAGCAACAAAACCCAAACTAAACTCGTTAGAGATGGCACCTGCTACCGCCCCAAGACCAAATGACATGCCGTACCATAATGGCGTAAAAATACTGGGATGGCTGCCAAGCTCATCTAAACGGGTCTCGCACCAGACCAAATGGTCGACTTCTTCTTCAGCGGATTGCTGCATAGCTTGTTTGACATTATCATCTTTTGCCGTCAATGCTTGCCCATGATACAGCCCTTGCGCGCATACTTCGCCGGTATGATTAATACGCATCAATCCTGCAACATGACGCGCCTCAGTGATACTCAGCTCAGGAATCTCGTCACTGCTTACAGGCAGTGGACGGGTGCTAGGGTTCGAATGCGGTACGACAGCTCGCAATGCCTTGTCTACTCCAAGCAGTAATTGATCGATTTTTGATAAGGGACGCAGGGCCATGGTTCACTCCTGATGGCTTTATTTACGAAGTTTACTAAGAATATACTTTTACTATTGAATGTTTTAAAGGGTATCGACTATAACAACTTACTCACAAACATTACTATAGCAAACAATACAGATTGTCAGCATTATAATTATGCGCTCAACGTCCAACTTATAATGACAGTGGCTATCAGTACTGTGGGTTCAAATTTTCCAACGTTCTAATCGTTTCTATTAAGTTCATCATCATGAGTTTGGATGCTTGCATGCTTGATATGCTTATTCAGCTTCAGATATAAAAATATCCCGAAGGCAATATTCAGCAAGCCCGTGACTAGGAATAATTGTGGTAGTGACATCCCTAAGCTGTTTAATACGACGATAGAAAAAATCGCTGAGCTGACCATAAAAATGGCATTGAAGATATTGTTGGCACCGACGATGCGCGCCCGGTGACTTTTGGGCGCATACGCCTGCATAGACGCATATAAAGGCACGATGTATAAGCCGCCACTAAAGCCCAAAAAGAACAAGTCGATAAAGACACGCCAGCTACCAGTGATATTAAATAGCCCGCTCATGCCTATTAAAGCATCCGTACCGACATCAATAGATAACCCTGACAGTGAAAAATATAAGTCGATAGCAAAAATACTTAAACCAGCGATGCCAAAGGGTAATAGGCGTAAGCTGACCTGATTTCTGGTCAATCTTTTACATAACAATGAACCAATGGATACTCCAACTGAGAATAAGGTCAGTAGGAAAATCACCACTGACTCATCACCATGTAAGATAACTTTACTAAATTCAGGTGTTTGGGTCAAAAATGTTGCCCCATAAAACCAGAACCAGCTATTACCTAAAATGACAAAGAATAAAAACCGTAACGAATATAAGTAGCGTACGGCTGACATACTGGTAGTAAAAATATTCCAATTAATCTTTAAGTCAGGCTGCATCGCTGGCATGGTGGGTATAGATCGTGCTGCAAAATAACCTAATATCGCGACTAGTAATACCGTCACGCTAATCCAATATAGTGGCTGCGGTACTTGGGTTAGGACGCCCGCCATAATCATACCGAGTAATATAGCCAGTGACGTGCCCATTTGAAATAAGCCATTGGCACCGACCAATTCATCTTCTTTCATCGCTTGTGGTAAATAGGCGTATTTAATAGGCCCAAAAAAGGTAGATTGTGTGCCCATCAAAAATAACGCGACAAACAATAGTGTGTACCACTCAAATACAAAGCCCACTGCCGCAATCACCATAATTGACAGCTCAAGCAGCTTGGTAAAGCGGGTCAGTTTAGACTTTTCAAACTTATCAGCGATTTGTCCTGCGAGCGCTGAAAATAGGAAATAAGGCAAAATAAACAGCATCGCTGCCAAGTTATTCAAAATACTGACCTCAATCCCAAGCTGGCTAGCAGCAGTGTAGGTCAGGACTAATATCAGCGCTTGCTTAAAAATATTGTCGTTAAACGCCCCCAAAAACTGGGTAAAAAACATGGCACTAAAACGGCGGCGCTTAAATAACTGAAACTGATTGGCCATGAAAATTCCTACAGATGGGTCGCGGCTAATAAATGAGAAGGAAAACAGATAACGCAGCTGTCAATTTATCAATAAGCAATATCGATAATTATCAACGCTATCAAAAACTTATCTAAATATGACATAGGTTTTATCAATGTTAAGCCGTATAATAGCAAGGCTTTGGTAAAAATACATGCGCCCAATGCTATGATTTAATAATTAACTAAGTTATGATTTGTAAGTTTTAGCGGATAAAAGCCTGAAAGAGCAAGCGCTAGCAAGGATTTGCCAGCACTCAACACAGTTTATTGCGGGTCATCATTTAGGCGCTAATATTCAAAGTAGTGCTCAAGCGATCATGGCCCAAACGATACCAAGCAAATTCGTAAGCAAATAATCTCAGTGAACTGCGATAAGTTTATTCACCGGTAAGACTTAACAGTTGCTATCGTTAGTAACCTTGTACCGCGTGAGGTGATAGGGAATAAATATGAAATACCAGCCTTCAACGCAAGCGCGCAACTTATCGGTTATGTCACCTGATAGCTCGCGTCTTTGTTTTACCCGCACAGCGCTTTTTAGTGCCTTGACCACGAGCTTGGTCGGCTTTGGCATCGCGCCAGCCGCTTTTGCTGCTACCACTGCTGATTTGAATAGCAGCACCGTTAATAATAGCCAGCTCATCAAAAATAATGCCCTCGAGGCTCAGGCAGCAACGGCAAAAGCACCTTCTGAGTTACCGCCGCTTTCTAATGACGATAGACAGCTCGATATCGCTTTGGATGCTTTGCGCTTAAAGAAAGCTGTCGACCAAGGTATTATTGAGCAGTCCGTATTGGATGATTATAGCGAGCAAAACTTAGGCATTAAAAAGCCTAATTCAGAAAAATCAGATGAAAAGACTAACAGCAACGCTGGCACTCAATCAAATAGAAATGACTTTGATAGCGTTAACGATATCAAGGATGGTATCGATAATAATTTAAATAATGATATCGATGGTTTGGACAACAAACAAATAACTGATACTAATGAAGATTTAGTACAACAAGCCGCAGCGATACAGCAGCAAGGTTATCAAATGATGACCCCTGAAGAGATTGATCGCGAGCTGGCAGCGATGGACAGGCAGAATGCGCAAGATATAGAAGGCATTGGCAACGCTGGTAATAGCAATAATGACTTTGATGCGCCTGTAGCCACTTTAGATGACAGCACGCCGCCGATTGGGCTGGACGTGGGCTTGGATGCGACCAATATTCCAACACCGAGTAATCTAGAGACATTAGGCATTAATGAAAGCGCAGCTGAACGTGCAGAGACCGCTGAAATTATGGCACGTCCCATTAATGTCAGTGACTCTGTCAGTAGCGGCAACGCTAATCAAGCCGTTGATAATGACATTTTAGCCAATGTTAATAGTTCAAATAATGGAGAAAACGCGCTGTCAGATGGCATTGATCCTGATGATTATTTGCCCGATTATCAAAATGATACTCAGGCAGTAAGTGAAAGTATTGAGCAAGCCGAAAAGCCCAAACCAATGGCGCGTAACAAAGGCAACATCGTTAAGCGACTCTATAATCGTTTGTTTAATGCTGGCGCGATAACGCTACCGCATATCGAAACAACGATCTATTTACAACAAGCAGCGGCTGACAATGCAAGCAATAATGCTGCTAATACGAAACCAAAGTTAATTAAAGCCGATGATGATGTGCAGCCAATTAAAAACATTAAGGCGGCACTCGATGAGACCACTGTCCAATCTGTCGTTGAATTTACGGCAGCGCTACCGCGCTTACGTCAGACTGCGTTGGATGCGGCAAAAGCCGTTGGTTACTACGATGTGACCTTGCGTTTGCGCCAGCCTAATGCTGACACTATCGATGTCATCATTGAAAAATTGGGTGAACCGGTACGCGTCGATAGCCGTATTGTTGATATTCGCGGTGAAGGTAGCGAACAAGCAGAATTTGCCGCGTTAGAGAAAGACTTGCCGCCAAAAGAAGGCGATATCTTTAATCATCGCGTCTATAAAGACAGTAAATCCGCCCTTGAATCACTCAGTAATACCTACGGTTATTTCGACCAATATTGGCTAAATAAATCAGTCGATATTATCTTGCCGGATAATGCCGCTGATGTGTCGCTGGTTTATAATACCGGTGAGCGTTACCAGTTTGATGAAGTGGTATTTTTTACTTACGATGAAGAGTCGGGTACGCTGACTCGCGACCCTGAAAAGCTACCGGTTGAATTATCATTATTAAGGCAATTGCTCGACTTTAAGGCGGGTGATCCTTTTTATCGCCCAGCCGTGACCAAGTTCAGTAATGATTTGTCGTCAACCCGCTATTTTAATACCGTCAACGTTGAGTCGATTTTTCCACCAGATGAGCGCACTGAAAGTAGCACCTTAGCATTTGATAACTCACCAAATAGTAGTGGTGATAATGATACGACAAATGACGAGCTTGATATCGCCTCCGATGTTAGTGGTGCCAGTCAAAATGACAGTACTGGTAATGATGGTGTTCTTTACACCAATAGTGGAGAAAAAGTCGACGCTGCTGATATCGCAGCCATTGAGTTTGAAGCTGACGAAGAAACAGTTGAGAAGCTGCAAGCGATTAAACAAAAAGCGGAGCGCCTAAGTCGTTTGCCAAATGATCGCGTGTTAGACGAAAAAGACCAAGAATCAAATAGTATTTTAGGTAAAATCAGTGACACTATTAGTGATATCGCGCAAAAAATATTTCCCGATGAGGAAAACATACTGGCTGACGAAAACTTTGTCCCCCCTACATTGGCAGGACGTAAAACACCACAGGAAGTGTTAGAGAGTAAAAAAGTACCATTATACGTATTCGTTTCTGCTAGTAAACCACGCGACGCCCAAGTCGGTCTTGGTTATGGTACGGATACCGGTGTCCGCGCAACCGCTAAAATAGATTATAATCTGCTCAACCGTAAAGGCTATCAAGCAGGGGTGGAAACAGAAGTTTCAAGGATTACTAAAAATGTCGGTGTTTATGCGAGCCGGCCATGGAACCATCCTTTAAATGATAAGTTAGAGGCACGTTTAACTTATGAAGAAGAAGTCATTGATCAAGGTGAAGGCACTTTTGATTTGTCTACTAAAACCTTAAAAGCGGCATTAACACGTAACATCCGCCGTGAAAATGGCTGGAATCGTAGCTACTCTGCTCGCTACCGTTTAGATGAGTTAGAAACGGGTGTTGATGAGGCAGATATAGACGATCTTCCTATACGCTTTTCTTCCTCTAAACCGCGCCAGCAAGCATTATTATTTGGTTATGGCGTCAGTAAAGCTGATATGGATAGCGCAACCAATCCTACTCGCGGCATACGCCAGTATTATGCCATTGAAGCCGGTGCTGAAAAAGCACTGAGTGATACTGACTTGGCAATCGTTCGCGCTGGCGTGAGCGGTATTTATAGCTTTGGTACGGATGATAAACACCAAGTACTTGGTAGCGTCAATGCGGGTTATATTTGGGCAGATGACTTTTATGAGGTACCTTATAAATTACGCTTCTTTGCCGGTGGTGATCAAAGTATTCGTGGTTATGACTACGAAAGCTTATCGCCAATTGATAAAGGTTATCTGACGGGTGGACAAATCCTTGCGGTTGGTAGTGCAGAATATAACTATGAATTTAGACCGGGCTTTCGTGGTGCATTTTTCACCGATGTCGGTAACGCTTATGACAAAGATTTTGATACAGACACCAAAGTTGGTGTGGGTGTTGGTATCCGCTGGGCGTCGCCGGTAGGCGTTGTGCGCGTGGATGTTGCGGCTGGTGTAACAGAAGAGAGTATTCCCGTTAGGTTACATTTGTTTATCGGATCGCCTCTATAAATATTTAGTATGAGGTCGTTAGTATTAGATACTTGAGATTAATGACCTAATATATACATCAAAAACAGTGCTGTTTTTATTCTAGCGATTGCTGGTAATCATTCTTTAACGTAGTTGAGTGTCATGTTGACCAAAAATACCCTGCCTAATAAGCCTTTGGATGAAGATCCGGCACAGCGAGATGCCCGTGCAGTAAGACGATGGTACCCACTGTCTTTTTTGCTAAAACTGATGGTGCTCATTCTTATCGTGCTGGCGATTATGTTCGCCATATTTTTGTATGCGGCTGGTACTGAATCAGGTACTAAGTTTATTTTAGAGAAAATCAGTGCGGAAACGGGTATTGGGTTTAAGTATGGTCGCGGTAACCTGCGCGATGGTATTTGGGTCACTGATATCGACATCAGAGCGACCGATGATCTTGAGGTACTGGTAGATAAGGCATACGTCAAAATAGGCTGGCGCGCGGTTTTTGCCAAAGAAGTACATTTGCGCGATGCAGACATACAAACCATTGAAATTATCAATAACAAGCCGCCAACGGGCGAAGCCTTCGACTATAAAACCCTCAGTTTGCCGGTCAATCTGCGTTTTGATCAAGCAAAAGTAAAAACCATTATTTATAAACAGGTTACTAGAGATGATATCGTCATTCATGATATTACCGCGCGTGATTTAACATGGGTAGGCAGTGAAGTCACCGTTGGTCGTGGCGACCTACACTACGCCGATATTGTAAAAATCAGTGCATTAAAAGGTAATATCGATCTGCAAGGCGACTACCCGCTAGATCTTACGGCAATTGCTGAAGTCAGTGCGTTAGAGAAAGTCTACGTAGACCCGCTCAATATCACAGCAACTGGTAGCCTAAAACGTACCGTAGGCAAGGTACGTAGCCGCTATAATGACAGTGATGTGAGTGGTGATATTGTTGTACAAGGACTAGATGATGGCGCACCGTTCCAAGCCAAACTTCAGTGGGATGATATCCTTGTTCCCTATGCAGACAGTCAAAATATCCATCTAAAAAGTGGTACAGCGACGGCATCAGGCGTTATCTCTGAGATACGCTTGCGTATCAATACGGACTTGACCGCTAAAGACATTCCTTCAGGACATTATCAAGGGCGCGCAGTCATTGCCAACAGTCAACTACGCATTGATAGTCTGAATGCCGACGTTCCTGCTGGGCGTTTATTTGCGCAAGGTATTTTAGATTGGAAAAACAGCTTTGATGCCAAAGTAGTGGCAACCGGTCGTAATTTTGATATTCGCCGCGCCATTCCTAATGACTATGCAGATTTTAAAGCCTATGCGCCGCAAAAGCTTAATGGCAAGCTGTTCGTCCATTATCAACAAAAAAATACCACCGGCAATCTACAGCTTAATGCTGATTTACGGCAGCGAGATGGCGAGCATGTTAATGCTAAAATAATACAGGGTAAAACCCTAGCTAAATCTAAACAAGCCGCGCCTTGGTATATTGATGCCACGTGGCAGAATCTAGTGCGTCGTCAATTACCAAATATCGGTAATGTTGATAGTCCAAGCGGCCAGGCAAATGTCATCGTCCGTGGTTCGCGTTTGTCTGTCGATGGCAAAGCGGTTATTAATGAGCTTAATGCTGCTCCTAAAGGCAACTACGATGTGGGTATACGTAAAGCTGGCAATGTCGTCGATATCAACCGCCTAAACTATAAAGGGGTGGTAGGCGATTTATCAGGAACTGGGCAAATTCAACTGGCGAGCAAAAAGCGTCCGTTAACATGGCAGATTGATGCGCGCACCAATGGCTTACTCCCCAAAAAATATCGCAGTGACTTACCACTCGAGCGCCTAACAGGACGTATCAGCGCGCGCGGGCGCATGCTGAATATCACTAAAAACCGTGTCAAAGGACAGCGTCATATTATTAATTTTAATAATACGAATTTGCAGGCGCAACTTGATGCCACCCAAGATGGCCGTGCTATCGGTATCACGGGTGGCGGTGATGCCAGTGTCGATATTATTGGTGGTGAGCTATCTGTCTTTGATGCGCGCTTCGATGGTCAAGTCGATACCGCTGATGTGCCAAAAGGTCGTCTATCGATTGATGCGGCTGGTACGTCCAAGCTTATTCGTATTCGTAAGTTAAATTACAACGGCGAAGCAGGTGCAGTAAAAGCCAATGGTGTCATTGACTTACGTCAGGGTATTGGCTGGAACGTAGATGGTCGCTTTGATAAATTTAATTTGGGTTACTTTTTACCCAATAATGCCGCCATTATTACCGGTGATTTGAAAACCAGTGGCGTGTGGCAAAGTGCGCCAAAAAACAACACCAAGGCAACAGGCAAACTTAAAAACTTTGTCGTAAATTTTGATGGTGTTTTAGACGCTGAGCAATTGCCAGCAGGTAAACTTACTATTGATGCCAGTGGCGATGCCCAGCTGATCCGTATTAAGCGCTTCCGTCATGTGGGCGCGGCAGGCAGCATCGATGCTAAGGGTACCGTTGATGTGCGTCAAGGTATTGCTTGGGATATCGACGCGGTCATGAACCGCTTTAATTTGGGTTATTTCTTCAAAGACATACCAAGCACGATCACCGGCACCATAGATACAAATGGACGCTGGAGCGACACCCAGCAAATCATCAATATCAAACAAGTTAATTTGAATGGTATGTTAAAAGGTCGGCCGCTCAGTGCCAAAGGTAGCTTGAACGCGAAGATGCATTTGCCAAAAGACTTGGCAAGCTATTTTAAACGCTTACAGACGCAAGATGCGCAGGCACAATATAAGCAAGTTAACGCCTTAATTGATAGCTTAAACGCTGATAATTTGGTGCTGCGCTGGGGCGATAACTATATAACCGCCAACGGCAATGCCAAACAACTACAAGCCAAGATTAACATCACCAGTCTTGACCAGCTCTCAGACAAGCTTGCCGGTAAAGTGTCAGGCGGTGCTACCTTATCGCAGCCAGCAGGACAAGCGTTACCGACTATATATATCGACTTGGTCGGTGAGCGTATCTCGCTACCAGGCTTTACATTACGTCAAGGTCGTATTCATGGCAAATTGGTCAATTTGGCAAATAGCCCTAGCCAGCTTATCGTCACGGCTAAAGGTTTAGACGCGGCGGGACAAAGTTTTAAAAGCTTGGATGCCACTTTTAATGGTACTGAGCGGTCGCATGTGGTCGATCTTGATTTGGCTAATGAGGAGCTTGATATTTCTGCTAGGCTCAAAGGCGGTTTTAATCGAGATCAACTCAGCTGGTCAGGGATGATTGGTAAGGGGCAGGTCAAATCTAAATATGCGACTTTAAACCAATTACAGCCTGCGCAACTGATTGTTAATTTACCCAAAAAACAAGGTAAAAATAGCACTGATTTAAAAGTACAGTTAGCGGCACATTGCTGGCAGGCAACTGACCAAGCAGGCAAGCTATGCTTACGTAAAAACCTTATCGCTTCCGCAGCAAGTGGCCAAGTTGATTTAGCCATACAAAAAATAGATACGTCACTATTTTCAGCGTTCTTACCCAAAGATATCGATTGGCATGGCAAGATTAATGGTAAAGCTATTGTTGGCTGGCAACGCGGACGTCCACCGACTATTAATACCACGCTATATTCTGACAACGGTAAAATTGGCTTAATTCAAGATGGCGATAGTGCGCCTGTCACCTTACCTTATAAGCGTATCTCGCTCATTGCCGTGTCAGTCCCTAATGGCCTCAAAATACGCTCAGATATCAATACGGGTCGCGGTGCTCGTGGTTATGCAGAAGTCATCGTTGATCCTTATAAAACGCCTAAACCAATCTCAGGGGCGCTTGTGCTCAATGAGCTTAATTTGGCCGTTTTTAAGCCTTTCTTTCCTGGTATGCGGGTACTTGAAGGCAATATTACGATGGCAGGTGGCTTGGGCGGCACGCTAGACAAGCCGCAGTTTTATGGTGATGTAAAATTGGCTGATGGTCGTGTGGCGATGCTTGGTTTGCCGGTTAATCTAACCAAAGTGAATGCAAATGCCAAAATTCGTGGTACCCAAGCGGTTATTGATGGCAAGTTTAATAGTGGCACGGGTACTGGAACGCTCACTGGCACCGTTGATTGGCAACAAAAACTACAGGCAAAACTGAGTATCATTGGCAAGGGTTTGGTATTAACCCAGCCGCCATTATTAGTGGCTGAGGTCAATCCTGATATCGATATTATCGTGCGTCCAGGCGACCGTTATGTGAATATTACAGGAGCCGTCAGCGTGCCGTCAGCGACTATTCGTCCGCCAGAAGCCAGTGAAGACATCGTTACTCAAAGCGAAGACGTCGTTGTGCTAGACCGTCGTCTCATTGGTAATATTGATGAGGTCTTAGCCGTCTCAAAACCTTGGTCAATCAATGCTGATATCGGTATCGATTTGGGCAATGATATTAATTTCCGCGGTTTTGGTGCGGTCATTCCTCTAGCAGGGGCGATTAATATCACTCAAAATGGTACGGGCATCATGCGCGCAAAAGGTGTCGTGCAAGTATCACGTCGCACCAACATTAACGCCTTTGGTCAGAATCTAGAGCTTAACTACGGTCAAGTGCGCTTCAATGGTGATGTCATGAAGCCTAATCTCAGTATTGAAGCGGTCAAAAATATTAGTGGGAAAACAGTTGGTGTGCGTGTCAAAGGCAATACTGAAAGTCCAAATATCATCGTCTTTAATAATGCAGGGCTCACTCAGCAGCAAGCGATGAATGCTTTGATCACCGGTCGTATTAATAATAAGAGCGCCACTCAAATCAGTGAACAAGGCTTTAAGTCTCAGGTTACCAATAACTTAGCTGCTGCCGGTCTGAGTTTTGGGCTGAGTGGTACACGCAATCTAACCAACCAAATTGGACAGGCGTTTGGCTTCCAAAGCTTGACAGTTGATGCCTCAGGCAGTAGTGAAGATACCAACGTCAACGTCACTGGTTATGTGACTCCTGACTTATATATTCGCTACGGCGTGGGTGTCTTTAACGCCCAGAACAGCTTGTCTGTACGTTATCAGCTGACCCGTCGTATTTATGTTGAAGCGACATCAGCGGCAGAGAATGCGGTGGATGTGGTCTATAGCTGGCAGTTCTAAATGGTGCAGCGAGATATTTACCACTGCTGTGATTGTCACTGATAAAAAATAGCGCTTAATAATTTCATCCAATAAAAAACGCCTTTTTAGTAAAGGCGTTTTTTTGTGACAGTAGCAGTTGATTTATTTGGTTAAAATTAAGCGGTTATTACGCGTTAAGCGCAAGCGATATTCTTCACCTTCGTGTTCGATACGTACTTCTTTAGTCAAGGCAAACAGATGCTGTGATTGCAAAGTAGGCAAGCGGTTTTCGCGGCAGTTCAAATAGCGAGAGATAACCATGCTCATAATAAAATCCTTTTGATAAAATAGTAAAGTAGAAGATAGCAACAGGCAATAAGCTATTAACGATAATAATTATCATTTAGATTGATGGCTTTTGCAAGCTAATTAATAAAATAAATTACGGCGATTGTGTAAACTCATCTAACACCGTTGTTATATAGGCAATCAAGTGCAGCAATAAAACATCTGATTAGTAAAGGAAAATGTCATGGCAAGTCAAACAAATATGCCCATAAAAAAAGATTCAATAACAATAATAAATGTCGCGGTTGCTGTTATTCATTATAAAAATCAGTATTTGCTTGGGTTTAGAGACGCGTCCCAACATCAAGGTAATCGCTATGAGTTTGTCGGCGGCAAAATAGAGCACAACGAAACCGCCAAACAAGCGCTCATACGGGAAGTTGCCGAAGAGACAGGTATGGATATTAATAGTAATATCGCCGTTAAGCTTGGGCGACTGCACCACGATTACGGTGATAAGCAAGTCTGCCTACAGGTCTATCGTAATGAGATGACGGCGCTACAATACGAGCAATATAAGCATTGCAGCCATGGTCTAGAAGGTCAGGCGTTACGCTGGGTAG